>JAKONR010000494.1 GCA_022701825.1 Hymenobacteraceae bacterium
AAAACTACCTGGCGGTACTCGGGGTGCGTGTCCTTTTTCATATCGGGAGGGCCTATTTACCTGTTAAACCCTGCCGATTTTGCGGAAGGGACTGCAAAAGTACGAATTACGCGTTGAAAAATCAACGCCCGCCTAAAAGTAGGTGGCAGGCGGCGCGCCCACCCGGCAGTTGGCTTTTGCGTAGAACAACTTGGCTGGTGCGGGCTTTCGCCTATATTTGGTTATCGACTACCTTATTGGCCGGTTCTGCTTGTGCAACAACTCTACATCCTACGCAGGTTTTCGAGCTGGAGCTTTCGGCTGAGCGTGAGCGTGGCGCTGCTGGTGAGCAGCGCCGGGCTGGCGGCCAGCCTACTGGTAGGGGCCGCGCTGGGTGAGGCCGAGGCCCAAAACCTAAGCTGGCAGCCTAGCAGCCGCCCCGCTCAGCCAGCCAGCGAGTTAGCTGCCAGTCAGCCGGCCGCCGAGCCAGCGCTGCCGCCGATGCTCAGCCGCCTGGCTCCCGCCTACGCATTTGCCTCAAGCTCAACCGTAAATACCCCGCCGGGCAGCGCTACTACCGGCCCGCTACCCGAGCCGGCGGCAAGCCCCACCACGCCGCCTTCGCTCCTGCCAAGCACGCTGCTGAGCACCATGCAGCAGTCGTGGCACACCTTCAAACAGGCCTTTCGGTAAGCACTAAAAAGAATTTTTCCGGGGTGGGCAATTAATTTTTCATTATAGACCCGCACTTTTGCCGCCGCGCCCGCTAGCGCGGTTTTTTTATTTTTGTCCCTCTCCTCTTTCCCCACGATGCGCCTCTGCTTTGCTTCCAACAATGCCCACAAGCTCGACGAAATCAAGCGACTGCTGCCCGCCACTGTGCAACTGCTGAGCCTGGCCGACATCGGCTGCCACGAGGAGCTGCCCGAAACGCAGCCCACGCTGGAAGGCAACGCCCGCCAAAAGGCGCAGTACGTGTTTGATAATTACGGCGTAAGCTGTTTTGCCGACGACACCGGCCTCGAAGTAGACGCCCTGGGCGGCGCGCCCGGCGTGTATTCGGCCCGCTACGCCGGCCCCCAGCGCGAGGCCGCCGACAACGTGGCCAAGCTGCTGCACGAGCTGGCCACTCAGCCCGACCGCCGGGCACAGTTTCGCACCGTCGTGGCGCTGGTGCTGCCCGCTGGCGAGGTCCACGAGTTTAGCGGCGCGGTAAGTGGCACCATCGCCGGCCGGCCCGTAGGTAGCCGGGGCTTTGGCTACGACCCGGTTTTCATCCCTACCGAGGGCGACGGCCGCACCTTCGCCGAAATGACGCTGGACGAGAAAAACCTACTCAGCCACCGGGCGCGGGCCGTGGAGGGACTGGTTGGCTTTTTGACTACGCTGGCGTAGCCAGTAGCGCGAAGCTCCGCTTTGCGTGGCAGTCGGTGCGCAAACTCGCCAACCGCCACGCGAAGCGGAGCTTCGCACTACTACTTACTTCGCCTGGCCCAGCAGCTGGCCCAGGGTTTCTTGCAGCTTCTCGCCGCGCAGGTTGGCGGCCACGATTTTACCGCTCGGGTCGATTAGGAAATTCTGCGGAATGGCCTGCACACCGTAGTCTTTGGCGGCGGCGTTTTGCCAGTATTTGAGGTCCGAAACCTGATTCCAGGCCAAGCCGTCTTTTTCGATGGCTTTCAGCCAGGCTTCGCGGCCGGTGTCTTTGTCGAGCGACACGCCCAGGATGGTGAAGCCCTTGTCTTTAAACTTATTGTAAGCCGCTACCAAGTTGGGGTTTTCGCGGCGGCAGGGGCCGCACCAGCTGGCCCAGAAGTCGATGAGCACGTACTTGCCGCGCAGCGACGACAGCGTGAGCGGCTTGCCGTCGGGCGTATTCTGGGTGAAATCGGGCGCGGTGGCGCCCACGGCCACGCGCTCCAACTGCTTGATTTTGTCGGCGATGCGCACGCCCTGCGGCGTGGCCCGCAGGCGCGGCGAAAGCTGGGCAAAGCGGGTGGCGTAATCTTTGGCGTCGGGCGCGTAGCCCACGGCCTGCGGCAGCACGAAAAGGCTGAAGCGGTCGTCGGGGTGCGCCGTGACGTAGGCGTATTGCAGCTGGCGCTGGGCATCCTCGTTGGCATCGGCGCGGGCCTCGATTTGGGCGAGCTCGGGGGCAGGCATCTGGGCGGCGCGGCCGGCCATGTACTGCTTCAGCAGGGCATCATACTCGGTGCGCAACGGCTTAAGCTGAGCTTTGAGTTGGGCGGCCGAGGCATTCAGGGGCGTGCCCGTGATGGTGGCTTTGCTGGCCGAATCGGGCGTGGCTACTTTAATAGTGCCCTGCTCCAGGTACACCGTGGTGCCATCCTGCGACTTGGCCAGCGGCGCGCCCTTGTGGCTGAGGATGAGCGTAGCGGCTACCGGCGCGGCCAGCGTGCCTTTGAAGGCGAACGCGCCTTTCAGCACCGATGCCGAATCTACTACCCGCCGCTCATCGACGGTATAGCGCAGGTAGGCCTTGGTGGCGGCGGTGGGGCTGGCTACTTTGCCGGCCACTACAAATTTTTCGGTGGCGGCTGGCGCCTGGGCCTGGCTGAGCAACGGGAGCGCAAGGAGCGCGGCAGGAAAAAGCTTTTTCATGGGTAGCGTGCTGATTTTTCGGGCGTAAGTTACACGCGGCGGGTAGTCGGTAGGGCTGGCCGGCTAAAGCTTACCCGGCACCGTACCTTTGCCCCCCGTTATGCAACACCCTTTTCTAGTCGGCATCACGGGCGGCAGCGCGTCCGGCAAAACCACGTTTCTGCGCCGCTTGCTGGCCGCTTTTCCCGAGCGCGACATCTGCCTGATTTCGCAGGACAACTACTACCACCCGCGCGAGCAGCAGCAGCGCGACGCCCAGGGCTTCGAGAACTTCGACCTGCCCGGCAGCATCGACTCGGCCGCCTACGCGGCCGACGTCAGCAGCCTGCGCCAGGGCCTGGAGGTGCGCCGCAAAGAGTACACCTTCAACAACCCCAATGTGGTGCCCGCCGAGCTGGTATTTCGGCCCGCGCCCATCGTGGTGGTCGAGGGCATCTTCGTGTTTTATTTCGAAGAAATAGCTAAGCTGCTCGACCTCAAGGTCTACATCGACGCTCAGGAGCACGTGAAGCTGCACCGCCGCATCGTGCGCGACCGCGACGAGCGCGGCTACGGCCTCGACGATGTGCTGTACCGCTACACCAACCACGTGGCCCCGACCTACGAGAAGTACATCCAGCCCTTCAAGGACGACGCCGACATCATCATCCCCAATAACCGGCATTTCGAGAATGGCCTGGCCGTGCTCACGGGCTTTCTCAAGCACAAGATAGCCGAGCAGGCGTAGCCCGCCGGAACCTGCCGGGCCGGGGCCGGTGTATCTTGAGCAGCACACTACCACGCCAAGCTTATGGAGGCTCTTTTTGATTATCCCGAAGAACTGCGCTTGTTGCAGGGCGAAGCCATTACCCGGCTGACGGATGCGGAGTTTTTTGACTTTTGCCAGGCCAATCCGCTGCTGCACTTCGAGCGCACCGCCAACCACGAGCTTATCATCATGCCCCCCGCCTACCCCGATTCGAGCGAAGATGGTGCCGAAATAGCCGGCCAACTTTGGTATTGGAACCGCACCCAGGCCCCTGCGCCCGGTCACAGCTACGAGTCATCGGCGGGCTTCAAGCTCCCTAATGGCGCGGTGCGCGCCCCCGACGTGGCATGGCTGAGCCACGCCGCGCGGGCAGTGGCCGAGCAGGCCGGCGGGTTTTTGGCGGCCTGCCCCGAGTTTGTGGTGGAGATTCGCTCGCCTTCCGACCGGCTCGCCACGCTGCAAGCCAAGATGCTGGAGTACCTGGCAAATGGCGCGCAGCTCGGCTTTTTGCTCGATGTAGCCGCCGAAACGGCCTATATCTACTGCCCCGGCCAGCCCGCCGAAACCATACAAGGCTACGACCAGGCGCTGAGCGGCGAGCCCGTACTGCCGGGCTTCCAACTCGATTTGCGGCCATTACGCCGCCCGCAAAAAACTGACTAGCAACTGTGTATAGCAAAGCCGAAGCCACCCAGCTCCGCCAGGCCTTCTGGACCACCTTCGGCCAATACATGGCCCCGGTGCCCTCGGCCGAGGGCTGGCCCACTAACTGGATTAACTACAAAACCGGCCTCAAGTACGTTTACTTCCGGATGCAGGCCGATAACCGCCGCGCCAGCATCGGTATCGAGCTGACGCACCCCGACGCGGGCGTGCGCGAGCTGTTCTTCGAGCAGTTTCTGGAGCTCAAAACCATGCTGCACGAAGCCCTGGGCGAGCCCTGGCGCTGGGAGCTGCACGCCACCGACGCCAACGGCCTGCCCCTGAGCCGCATCTACACCGAAATGCAGCCCATCAACCTCTTCAACCGCGACGACTGGCCCGCGCTCATCTCGTTTTTCAAGCCGCGCCTGGTGGCGCTCGATGAGTTTTGGAACGGTGCGCAGTATGCCTTTGAGGAGCTGCGCGATAGCTAGCGCCTGTCATTACTTCGCTACGCTCGCAATGACAGGCCGTTGCTGTAGCAGCAACAGCTTTTGAGCGGCTATTTCAGAAGAAAAAGCGGCTGCTTCGCCTCAATGTGCCCCTGCTGCTTGAGGTGCGCGGCCGCCGCCGTTAGCTGCGCCGGCTCGTGGGTGCACACTACGATAATCGGCCCGGCCGGGCCGGTAGTACTCAGCACGAAGCTTTGCTCGGGGCGCAGGCGCTGGCCGCGCAGCGCGGGCAGCTGCTGGCGCAGGTAGCGCAGGGTGGCCGCGTGCTGCCGCGTGACCACGATAACCGGCAGGAACTCGCCGCCTCGCGCCTTCTCCAGGCCTTTGGCCTGCGCCACGATGGGCGTGACCGTGTAGGTAAACGTGCTGCGAAACTGGTCGCGAAACGGCTGCCCGATGGCTTGCGGGTCGTCGGAATCGGTCCAATAGAGCGTGTTGCGAAATAAATTCGTGTACTCAGTAGTAGCCTGCGGTAAAGTGCTGTCGAAGAGCGTAATGGCCTGCGCCACGAAAGCACTGTCGATTTCCTGGCCGCGCGCTACGTAGCTGGTCATCAGCGGGTAGAGGGCGTGGGCGTAACGGTTGATGTAGTCGTCGTGGTACCACTCGCCGGCCTCGGGCTGGCCGGCTTGCTGGGCGTAGAGCCACTCGCCGGCCACGGTGGCCAGCGCCTCTTCCATGAGGTTGTAGGCGAAGCGCCGCACGGGCGAGGCACTGCCGAGGTACCATTTTTCGACTTGCTGCTGCAAGGCCAGGCGCTGCTGCATGGACAGCGTGTGGCTCATTTCGTGAAATACTACCGCCGAGCCGCCCGCGAAGTCGCGCGAGGTGGGGTGGCAGTCCAGCACTACCAGGTTGCCGAGCGCGTGGCCCTGGTTGGTAAAATCGGTGCGCTTGTCCAGCTCCGGGCTCAGCAAGATGCGGTAGGGCAGCGCGTCGGGCCACACGCTGCCGTAGAAGGCGCGCAGGCGGCCAAATTTCTGCATCAAACTGTTATCAACTAAATACTTGCTGTACGCCTCGCGCAGGTGCGCCAGCTCGGTGGCGTGCGGCTGCCAGGCCAGCGTATCGAAGGCGGGGGCGAAAAAGCGGTACGTACTGTCGAGGCGCACCAGCACCTCGTTGGGCAGCAGGCCGGCGGTGCGGCGCTGCAAGTCGGGCAGGTCGGCGGCATCGGCGGCGGCGGCGAGGTAGGCGGGCAGCAGGCTGACTTGCGCCCCGATGCGACCCGCGGGGTAGTCCTCGCGCTGGTAGCTGGGGTCGCGGTCGGTTTGGCGGTAGCGGCGCAGCTGGCGCTGGGCGGCGGGCGTGTT
>JAKONR010000518.1 GCA_022701825.1 Hymenobacteraceae bacterium
CGGGGGTTGCCGCTGCGCTGCCACACGCGCTCCAGGGCGCGGTTCATCAGGCCCTGCTCGTAGTCCCAGCGGGCGGTGCTGCGCCCGCCTACCACGATGGAATCGGGCTGCCGGGTCATAAAGGCATCGGCCATGCGTTGCGATAGGGGCGGCGTCTGGGCCTGGGCGAGGAGAGGGGCGGCGAGGGCGGTAGTGAGGAAGAGGGTGGGGAATTTCATAGGTTAAAGCTACCCTGACGTGGGCGCCTCGCCCCCCGGCCCCCTCTCCGAAAAGGAGAGGGGGAGCCGGATAGCTCGGGTACGCATGGTAGGATACTGAATTTTAATGAGTTGGCTAAGAAAAAAGGTCGTCAGGCTCCCCCTCTCCTTTTCGGAGAGGGGGCCGGGGGGTGAGGCGCCCACGTCAGGGCAGCAAGTACGCTACTTCGCCGCCACCACTACCGCCTTCTTGCCCACCTTCTGCCCCAGTTCCACGTCCTTCTTCGCCAGCTTGGTATTCGTATTCGTCAGCTTAATGCCCTGGCTGCGGTCGCCCGTCACGCGCAGCAGCAGGTCGGCCCCGCTGGCGTAGCGCAGGTTGTCGAAGCTGATGTTTTTGCTGTTCTGTACTTCGAGTACGGGCTTGGTTTCGGTCGAGAGCAGGGTCACGTTCTTGAGGCGGATGTTCTCGGCTTCCTGGCACAGCATCCCTTTCTGGCTTTCCAAGGTAATGTTTTCCAGGCTGATATCCTTGATGCTCATCTCGGGCAGGCCGCGCACCAGGATGCCGGTTTCCGCGCCCTTGCACACCACGTTTTTGATGTAGAAACCCTTAAATTGCGGTGTGCCCTCGCCCAGCGGCTGCGCCTCAATCACGGGTGGAGCGGTGCTTTCGCCGGCCAGCGGCACGGGGTCTTTGGCCATGTAGTACATGTCAAACAGGATGGCCTGCCCGGCGATGTTGTTCATGGCCACCCCATCGACGTAGATGTTCTCGACCACGCCGCCGCGCCCACGGGCTGTTTTGAAGCGCAAGCCCACGTCGGTGCCCATGAAGGCGCAGTCCTTCACAAACAAATTGCGCGCCCCGCCCGACATCTCCGAGCCAATTACGAAGCCGCCGTGGGCGTGGTACACCCGGCAGTTGCGAAACACGAAGTTTTCGGTGGGCACGCCGCGCTTGCGGCCTTCGGCATCGCGGCCGCTCTTGATGCAGATGCCATCGTCGCCCACGTCGAAGGTGCAGTCTTCGACCACGCCGTTGCGGCACGATTCGAGGTCGAGCGCATCGGTATTCTGGCCGTACCAGGGGTTTTTGGCCGTCACGCGGCGCAGGGTAATGTCCTCGCACAGCAGCGGGTGAATCGTCCAGGCCGGCGAGTTTTGGATGGTAAAGCCTTCGAGTAAAATCTGCTTGCAGCGCGTGAGGCTGAGCATGTTGGGCCGCAGGTAGTCGCGGATGTCGTCGAAATCGGCCGGGTTCAGGCTCTTGCGCTTCTGGCCTGCGGCGGCCATCGTGTTGCCCTTGAGCGAGCCCGCCGAGGGGTACCAGTAATCTTTTTTATCATTGAGCACGCCGCCCGAGGCCACCAGCTTTTTCCACTCCGTTTCGTTGAGCTTGCTTTTCTTCACCGGCCGCCACACGTCGCCGTTGCCGTCGAAGGTACCGTTGCCGGTGATGGCAATATTCTGTAAATCAACGCCCGAAATAGGGGCTTGGCTGCGCACGGCCTCCTCACCCTCCCAGGTGGTTTTTACCAGCGGGTACTGCGCGCGGTCGGGCGTGAACTGCACGAGCGCGCCGTTGGCGAGGTGCAGGTTTACGTTGCTTTGCAGCACGATGGGGCCGGTGAGCCACAGCCCGGCCGGCACCTGCACCGTGCCGCCGCCGTTGGCGGCGCAGGCCGCAATGGCCTTCTGAAAAGCGCTGGTGTTCAAGGTTTGGCCATCGGCCACGGCTCCGTATTGCCGCAGGTTAAACGTGTCTTTCTTGAACTGCGCCTGCCGCACGGCGGGCAGTTCGGCGGCGGTAGTGGGCAGGGCAGGGGGCATAGTGGGGGCCGGGCGGGCCGCCGCGAGCGCCAGCAAGGTACCGGGCACGAGCAACAAGTGCTTCATAAACAAGGAAAAGAGCAGCCCGACCGCGAGCAGCCAGGGCGAAGGGGTGGGAACAACGCAACTAGCACAATTCAAAGCCAGCCAACAACAGGCGGCCCAAAATTGGCCTGGAATACTACCACGCCCGGGCCAATGGCGCAAGTATCGCGCCCGATTTATTTGCGCTATCGTTGCCGGCAACGTTGCCGGCGGGTGCGCCGGCTACCCGCGCCGAGCAAGCAAGCGAGGTTCTGCCGGGCGGCGCGGCCCGGCAGCCGGCCCGGCGAATAGCACTCAGCCTTGGCTGGGGGCAATATCAAGTTGGTTTTGCCGTTTTTTATGGCCCGCCGTGCGGGCCAGCAGCCAGCGGTGCATGGGCCGCTCGAAGAAGCGATAGCCGATTTCGGCCAGCAGCGCGGTGGCCAGCAGCTGCAACCCAATGTGCCGGCCCCAGCCGAAGGTATCGTGCCACCATACACTGAGCAGGCCCACGTGCAGCAGGTAAAAAAAGTACGAGCGCTTGCCCATTTCATCCATAAGCGGCGTGGCCAGCCAGGTGCGAAACCAGGTGCGCTCGGCCAGCAGCCCGGCCATTAACAGCGTCATGCTCATGGGGAAAACGACGATGTTGAGGAAGATGGTCGAGGGGTACAGGTTGCCGTCGTAGGGCGTTTGGGGCGAGTTTATCCAGGCCAAACCCGCGATGGTGAGCACGATGCACAGCGTGCCGGCCAGCGTCAGCCAGGGCACGCCGGCCGCCTGGCCCGAGGGCCGCCCGCCCCACCAACGGGCCAGCCCCACGCCCAGCGTAAACTCCAGTACCCGCCCAAAAAAGGTGAAGTTGAACAGGTGGTGGTAGGTGCCAAAAAACCCGTGCAGGGCCGGCCGGTCCTTGCACAAGGCCGTCAGCACCAGGCCCGTAGCCACCATGGCCAGCATAAAGCCCACGGCCCCCCAGTGGCCCCGCCGCTGCCACAGCAGCAGTAGAAAAGGCACCGAAAAGTAAAAGCATTCCTCGGGCGTGAGCGACCAGCCGGGCGGCACGCCCACGTACTTGAGCGTGTTAGAAAAGCCGCGCAACATGCTTTCGCTCAAAAATATAAGCATTAGCGAATTGGCCACCTTGCCTGCCGGTAGGGGCCAGTACACCCGCGCCAGGGCCGCCGTGTTGAGCAGCAGGTAGGTGGGGTAGATGCGGGCCGCCCGGTGCCAGAAATAGCTGCGCCACCACTGGTGGTTGAGCTGCACGCTGTGCTGGTAGCGGTGGGCAATGGCAAACCCGCTCAGCACGAAGAACATACTGAGCGTGATATAAAAGGCCGTGGCAATGCGCCCTACCAGCTCGGGCGTGCCAATAGGCCGGAAATGAACAAAAAATACGAGAAACGCTCCCACGGCGCGAATGCCAGTGAGCGCGGGATAGTAAGCGGGCCGTTCGGCAACCAAAGAAGACGCCATGGCGTGGGAAAAGAAGCTAATCAGGAGAAGAAGCACGGCCCAGCGTGCGCGCCAGCACCCAGCGGCGCAGGGGCTCTTCGAGCAGTTGGTAGCCTAGCCACGCGAGCAGCACAGTGGCCAAAAACTGCGCGCCGATGTGCCGGCCCCAGCCGAAGGTATCGTGCCACCACACGCTGAACACACTGACGTGCAGCAGGTAGAAGAAGTAGGAGCTACGGCCCAGCGCCTGCGCTAAGCTAGTAGCCAGCAGGCCGCGTAGCCAGCTGCGCTCGGCCAGTAGCCCGGCCAGCAGCAGCACCGCGCCCAGCGGAAACAGCACGTTGTTGAGCAACGTGGCCGCCGGGTAGCGCGGCCCTTGGTAAAAATCGACGGGCGAATTGACCCAATAAAGCAAGCCCACGGCTAGTAGCAGCAGCGCTGCGCCGCCCAGCGTGCGCCAGGGCCAGCGGCTGACGGCCGGGGTGGCGGCTGGGCGGCCGGCCCACCAGCGCGCCAGCAGCACGCCCAGCACAAACTCCAGCACCCGCCCAAAAAACGTGTAGTAAAACAGCGCCTTGTACGAGCCGAATAGTCCGTGTAGCGCTGGCCGGCCGCTGCACAAGGCCGTCAGCGCCAAGCCGATGGCTAGCATTAGCAGAGCAAAAGCCAGCGGTGCCCCGCGCCAGCGTTTTTGCCACAGCAACAGCAGCGGCGCGGTGAAGTAAAAGCACTCCTCGACCGTGAGCGACCAGCCCTGCGGCAGGCCCACGTAGAGCAGCGTATTGGAAAAGCCGCGCAGCAGGCTCTGGCTGATGAAGATGAGCAGCAGCTTATTAGCCCACTGGCCCGGCAAAATCGGGAATAGCTGCTGCACCAGCGCCCAGCCATTGAGCAGAAAGTAAACGGGGTAAATGCGCGCCACCCTCCGCCAGAGATACCCGCGCCACCAGGGCCGCGTGAGGTGCACGCCGCCCTGGTAGCGTGTGGCGATAACAAAGCCGCTGAGCACAAAAAACAGGCTTACGCCCACGTACAGCTGCCCCGTCAGGCGCTCGTACCAGGCCGGGCAGTCGGCGGGCCGAAAATGGTGCATAAACACCAGGTAGGCGGCCACCGCCCGCAGCCCGGTGAGGGCCGGGTAATACGGTAAAGCGGGGCGGGCAGAATCGGGAGCGGTTGGCATTAGCCCGCAAAATACGGGCGCAGCGCGAAGCTCCGCTTCGCGTGGCGGGTACCCGGCCCTGGCAAAATGCCCGGCAACCGCGCCGCAAAACAGACCTCGCCGGGCACGGGTAAATTTGCCGGGATTTTGCCTGCTGGTTTTATGAAGCTTCTCGTCACTGCCCTTTTCTGCCTGTTGGCGGCGGGCGCCGCTCGCGCCCAAACGGCCCCGGCCGCGCCCGCCGACTCGGCCCGGCTTTCTTACTAGACCACCAGCCTGAAGGTGGGCCTCAACGTGAATGAGTCGCTGCTGTCCGACAACTGGAAGGGCGGCGGGGCCAGCACCGTGGGCCTGAGCGCCCTGTTTAATGGTAAGGCCGGCTACCACCGCGACCGCCACAACTGGGCCAACCAGGCCGATTTTCTGTTTGCCTTTCAGTATGCCAAGGGCCAGGGCTACCGCAAAACCCTCGACCGCCTGTGGCTCGATACTAACTACGGCTACGACCTGACCCAGAAGTGGGGCCTGTTTACGTCGCTCAATCTACTGACGCAATTTGCCCCCGGCTACCAGTACGATAATGACCGGGCGCGGCTGGTTTCCAGCTTTTTGGCGCCGGCCTATATCACCAGCTCGTATGGCATTGAGTTTCATCCGAGCGCGCGGTTTAAGCTGCGGCTGTCGCCCTTCTCGCCGCGCCTGACGGTGGTGCGCGACCTAGCCCGCTTTCAGGGCGCGCCCACCGATATTATCTACGGCGTGAACCCCGGCCACAGCACGCGCTGGGAGGTGCTGGCCGCCCAGGCCCTGGCCGAACTCGACCAGCCGCTCGGCCCCAATGCCAACCTCAAGGCGCGCTACGTGCTCTTTGGCAATTACGAAACCTTCACGCCCCAGAAAATCGACCACCGGCTCGACCTCACGCTTACGGCCAAGGTCAACAAGTACATTAACGTGAGCCTCAGCGGCATCGTGATTTACGACTACGACCAGGACGCCACCGTGCAGTACAGCCAGAGCCTGGCCATTGGTATTTTGCTCAGCCGCGAGCGCGCCGCCACGGCCAAGTAACAAGTAGCTTGGACTTTGTAGTCCGAGCGCGAGCGCAGCTCGCATCCGCGTTCGATACCGTTCGCCCGTAGATGCGAGCTGCGCTCGCGCTCGGACTACAAAGTCCAAGCTACTGCGCTGCGGTGCCGGGCTACCTTTGCGGGCGTTTTTAACGCCCTTTTATGCCCCGAATTTTACCGGCCGCCGCAGGTTTTGCGTTGGCTTTGCCGCTGGCGGCTCAGGCCCAGCAGCTTGCCGCGCCCGCCGATAGTGCCCGCGCCCGCCGCCTCCAGGAAGTAACCGTGTACGCCTCGCGCCTGGGCCAGCTCGCCGGCCAAAGTGGCCGCTACGTAACGGTAGTGCCCGGCAGCATCATCAGCCGCTACCCGGTTACGTCGCTCGACGACTTATTGCGGTTTTTGCCCGCCCTGGAAGTGCAGAGCCGGGGCAGCATGGGCGCGCAGGCCGACATCACGCTGCGCGGCTCGACCTTCAACCAGGTGCTGCTGCTGCTCGATGGGATGCGGCTGAACGACCCGCTCACGGGCCACTTTGCGGGGTATTTGCCCATCGCGCCCAGTGAGATTGAGCAGATTGAGATAGTGCGCGGGCCGGGCGCGGCGCTCTACGGCCCCGATGCGGTGGGCGGTTTCATCAACATTGTGACCAAGACCTTCGCCGCTACGCACCGCCCCGATGGCGCGGAGCTGACCGGCACCTTCCTGGCTGGCGAGTATGGGTTGAAAAGCACGAATGCCGGCTTTTATGGCCAGGACAAAGGCCTACGGCTGGCGGGTGGTATTTTGAATAATACGGCCAGCGGCCAATTGCGCGACGCGCCCAGCAACGGCCTGCGCAACGATATGAAGCTGAATACCTA
>JAKONR010000541.1 GCA_022701825.1 Hymenobacteraceae bacterium
TACCATCGCCGGTAGTCAGCATATTGTGGGCGCGCACGTACACCGGCGTCGGGCTGAGGGCGGCCAGCTCGGTGAGAAGCTGTTGCCCGTCCTTCATGTAGGTGTAGTTGGGCTCGTCGTAGCCAAAATACGCCCACAGCGGCGGTAGCGGCTTGGCGGGCTGGGCCAGGTCTACCGAAATGGCAACCGAAGGTGCCGCAGGCTGGGCGCTGGCGGGCGGGCGCTGGGCCAGGGCGGCGGGCGTGCTCAGGCCCAGCGCGAGCCAGGGCAGGCACCGCCAAAAACGCGGGGTTTTCATGCGTCGGGGAAAAGTGGGAATTCTGGAAAGGATTTGGCGCCGGCTCGCGCTAGCGAACCGCTAACGTATGGTTGTTTTTGGGCAGGACTTACCTGTACTCTCTGGAAGCAGGCAAAACAGTACCAGGCTGCTTGCCGCAGACGAAGCGGCCGCAAACGAAAACAGCGCCGCCCTCTGAAGCAGAGGGGCGGCGCTGTGGGGCAAAAACGCGGGTAGCGGCGGCCTACCAGAAGCGGTCGACGCAAACGACCTTTTTCTTCTTCTTGATTTTGAGGCCCAAAATCACCTCGTGGCTGCCGTTTTGGTAGCGCGATATTTCGGAGGTGCTGGCGTCGTAGGAGTAGCTCAGGCTGGCTACGTCGCTGAAATTGACGCCCACGTTGCCGACGATGGCATCCTTGTAGCGGTACGAAGCGCCGAGCCACATGATGTCGCGAAACTTGACCTTGGCGTTGAAATCGACCGAAACCGGCGCGGGCTTCATGTACTTTACCAGCACCGAAGGCACCAGTGACACGTCTTCGCTCAGGGGCAGGCGCACGCCGCCGGTCAGGAAGTAGTGGCGCTCGAGCTTATTGTTGGACAGCAGCCGCGTGCCAGGGTCGTAGGCGATGTCGAGCTGATTGCCCAAAAGCTGCGCCGACGACACCCCCGCGTAGAAGTTGTCGTTGTAGAGCCACAGGCCCACAGTCGCGTCGGGCACCATCGAGGCCTGGTTGGCCACCAGCGTGTTCACGTTGTGAAACTGCAACTGCGAGCCATCGAGCGAAAACTGCTGCACCCCCACCGACACGCCCATGGCCAGGCGCAGGCTGCGCGTGAGCGAGAGGTTGTAGGTGTAGGAGCCGTAGGCGCCGGTGCGGCGCGTGGGGCCGGTTACGTCGCTATACACGATGGCGCCCAGCGCGTGGAAGCCGCGGCTCCAATCGTGGAGCGTGCGCTTGTTTTGGGTGTGCAGGCGGCCCAGCGACGAGTTGACGCTGGCGTAGTACGTTTTGGGGGCGCCCTCGATGCCCGTCCACTGCGTGCGGTAGCTAAACTTGAGGTCGATGTAATCCTCGGTGCCCGCCACGGCGGGGTTGAGGATGTAGTTATTGTTCATGTACTGGCTGTACTGGGCCAGCTGCTGGGCGTGGCCCTGGCGAGCCAGGCCCAGGGCCAGCCCACAAGCGAAGAGCGCGGGTAAGTATTTTTTCACGGGGACGAGGCGATTGAGAGTAGAAGGAAGAAGGAAAGGCGCAGCGCCGGCTAGCCCGGCGCTGCGCGAATTTCGCTTAATATACTATCGTGAGCGGGCCGCTGTACGACTTACCATTGCCCAGGGTGATGAGGTAGTAGTAGGTGCCGAGCGGCGCGGGCTGGCCGTTGATGGTGCCATTCCACTCATTACCACGGCGGTAGCCAGTCGTTTCGAAGAGTTTGTTGCCCCATCGGTTGAAGACGATAACCCGCGAGTCGGGGTATTCGGCGATGCGGTCGATTTCCCAGGTATCGTCCAGGCCGTCGCCGTTGGGCGAGAAGGCGTTGGGGATGCGCACGCGCGGCAGCACGGTGACGGTTACCTTGCTTTCGTCGTTGCAGTCGCCCACTTTGGCCGACAGCGTGTAGGTGGTCGTGACGAGCGGCGCGGCCATGGGCCGCAGCTGGTTGCCGGCCGGGAAGGTCAGCGTTTGCGTCGGCGTCCAGGTCACGGGGTAGGTGCCGTTGGCGGTGCCTTCCAGCTCTACCTGCTCGCCTTCGATAATGGTCTTGTTCGGGCCGGCTTCTACGTCCACGTTCTGAATGATGGACAGTTTCACGGGGTTGGAGGTCGCCGTGAGCGGGCCGCAGGCCGAAGGCGTCGTCACGACTAAGGTCACGATTTGGCCATCGCGCAGCGTGCTGCTGGTGAAGGTGGGGTTAGTGGCGCCGCTCACGCTCACACCATCGACCTGCCACTGGTAGGTGAGGCTGGGGCCGGGGCGGCCGACGCTATCGATGGCAAAGGCTATTGCCGTGCTCGAGCAGGCCGGTAGTGGCGTGCGCGCCGCGATGGCTACTGTGGGCAGCGATACTGGCGTGAGGTTGACGGTGACGGAGGCCACGGCCAGGCTGGTGGCGCAGAAGCCGGCTGTGGGCACCACTTCTACCCGCACCACGTCGCCGTCGCGCAGCGTCGAACTGGTGTAAGTGGGGCTGCTGGCGACCAGCGCGTTGTTGACGTACCAGCGGAACGTGGGCGAGGGGCCGGCATTGCTGGGCACGGGCGTGAAGGTGAGTACGGTGCCGGCGCACTGCGTGGCCGGGGTAGCCAGCGTTACGCCCGTCAGCAGCTGCGGCTGTAGCTCCAGCTTCACGGCGTTGGACACCTGCTCGGCGCAGGCGCCCGAGTTGACGCGGCGGCGGTAGTAGACCGTGGCCACGAGCGGGCCGGGGGCGTAGGTGGCGCTAGTGGCATTGGCCACCGTGGTCCAGGTCAGGTTATCGGTCGAGGATTCCCACTGGTAGGTGTAGGTGCCGTAGCCGCCGCTCGGGCCGGGCGTGCTGGTGAGGGGCACGGGCGTCGAGCTGGCACACACCGTTTGGTTGGGGCCGATGATGCCGGGCAGGATTTCGGCATTCACCGTCACCACCACCGTGCTCGTGTTCACGCAGCCCGTGGCCGGGTTGGTCACGGTCAGCGTGTAGGTCGGTGTGATGGCCGTGCCGGTGGGGCTCACGTTGGTCAGCGTCACTGTGGGGTTAGCGATAACCGCGTTGCTCAGGCCCGTAGTTGGGCTCCAGCTGTAGGTGAGGCCCGAAACCGGGGCGGCACCGAGCTGGGTTGTATTGCCCGAGCAGATGGTGACGGCTGCCCCGGCATTGGCCACTGGCAGCGGAGTCACCGTTACTACTACCGTACCCGTGCTCACGCAACCAGCGGCGCTGGTTACGGTCAGGGTGTAGGTCTGGGTAATGTTGGCCGCAGTCGAGTTGGTTAGCGTCACGGTGGGGTTAGCGGCCGTGGCGCTGCTCAGGCCCGTGGCGGGGCTCCAGCTGTAGGTCAGGCCTGAAACCGGGGCCGCGCCCAGCGTAGCCGAGCCGCCCGAGCAGAAGGCCACGGCCGCACCGGGCACGGCTACTGGCAGCGGGTTTACGGTAACCACTACCGTGGCCGTGCTTACGCAGCCCGTGGCATTGGTTACGGTCAGGGTGTAGGTCTGGGTGATTGGTGCGCCCGTGGTGTTAGTGAGCGTTACGGTCGGGTTGGCGGCCGTGGCGCTGCTCAAGCCTGTGGCCGGGCTCCAGCTGTAGGTGTTGCCGCTCACGGCGGCCGCGCCGAGCTGACCTGAGCCGCCCGAGCAGAAGGCAATGGCGTTGCCAGGCAGGGCGGTGGGCAGCGGGTTAACGGTAACCACGACGGTGCCGGTGCTGGTGCAGCCCGTAGCATTGGTTACGGTCAGCGTGTAAGTCTGGGTGGTGGCGGCCGAGGTCGAGTTGGTCAGCGTTACGGTGGGGTTGGCGGCCGTAGCGCTGCTCAGGCCCGTGGCGGGCGACCAGCTGTAGGTCAGGCCTGAAACGGCGGCCGCGCCGAGCTGACCTGAGCCGCCCGAGCAGAACGCAACGGCGTTGCCGGGCAGGGCGGTGGGCAGCGGGTTAACGGTAACCACGACGGTGCCGGTGCTGGTGCAGCCCGCGGCGCTGGTTACGGTCAGCGTGTAAGTCTGGGTGGTGGCGGCCGAGGTCGAGTTGGTCAGCGTTACGGTCGGGTTGGCGGCCGTGGGGTCACTCAAGCCCGTGGCGGGGCTCCAGCTGTAGGTGTTGCCGCTTACGGCGGCCGCGCCTAGTTGGCCGGTGGCACCCGAGCAGATAGCGGTGGCCACGCCGGGTACTGCCACTGGGAT
>JAKONR010000562.1 GCA_022701825.1 Hymenobacteraceae bacterium
CCCGCCCGGCGCGATACCAAGCTGCCCAGCCACCTGCTCAAAAGCACCAAAACCTACGCCACGGCCAAGGAGCGCGAAACCGCCGTGCTCGTGAGCGTGCCCCCGCGCCGCCAAAACGACGCGCAAACCACCGAATACCTGGATGAGCTAGCTTTTCTAATTGAAACCGCTGGCGCCGAAGCCACCAAGCGCTTTGTGCAGAAGCTCGACAAGCCCGACATCCGCACCTACGTGGGTGAGGGCAAGCTGGCCGAGCTCAAAGCCTACGTGACCCACGAAAAGTCGAGCATGGTCGTGTTCGACGACGACCTGTCGCCCTCGCAGCTGCGCAACTTGGAGGCCGAGCTGAAAGTCAAAATCGTGGACCGGTCGCTGCTTATTCTCGACATTTTTGCCTTGCGGGCCAAGTCAGCCACCTCGCGCACGCAGGTCGAGCTGGCGCAGTACCAGTACCTGCTGCCGCGCCTCACGGGCCTCTGGACGCACTTGGACAAGCAGCGCGGCGGCGTGGGTATGAAAGGCCCCGGCGAGACCGAAATCGAGACCGACCGACGCATCGTGCGCGACCGCATTGCCTTCCTCAAAGAAAAGCTCGAAGACCTTGACAAGCAGGCCCACACGCAGCGCAAAACGCGCACCAACAGCATCCGGGTAGCGCTGGTGGGCTACACCAACGTGGGCAAAAGCACGATAATGAACCTGCTGGGCAAGGCCGAAGTATTTGCCGAAAACAAGCTCTTTGCCACCGTCGATGCCACTACCCGCAAGGTGGTGCTCGACAACCACGTGCCGTTTTTGCTGAGCGACACGGTTGGGTTTATTCGCAAGCTGCCCACCAAACTGATTGAGAGCTTTAAGAGTACGCTCGATGAGATTCGCGAGGCCGATTTGCTGATTCACGTCGTCGATATCTCGCACCCGGCCTTTGAGGAGCACATGGAGGTGGTGAACGAAACGCTGCGCGAAATTGGCGCATCGGACAAGCCTTCGCTGCTGGTTTTCAATAAAATAGACCAGTATAAGCCCGACGCCGACCCGATGCCCAACTTCGCCGACGACGACCCCGACCAGGAGTTTCCGACCGACTTTGAGGAGCCCGCCGCCCGCCCGCCCCTGGAGCAACTGCAGGAAACCTACATGGCCCGCCTGCACGACCCGGTGGTATTTATTTCGGCGGCGCAGAAGGACAATATCGAGGCCCTGCGCGAGCTGCTGGGCCGCAAGGTAGCCGGGCTCTACCAGGTGCGCTACCCCTACAGCAACCAGCAATACGGCCAGTACGACGCCGTGGCGGAGTAGCTGAAAGCAGAAGCCAGCAAGAGCGGTCGGGGCAGGCGCCTTGGCCGCTCTTGCTGGCTTCTGCATACTTGGGCTAGCGCAAGTCTGACTAGTTAAAGCGCTAAAATGGCGCTAAAAGCTACTCTTGCTCAGCTCGGTGCGCAGCTTCATTTCGCCCGATGAGTACGAATCGTCTTTATCGTACCAGAGGGTAGCGGCCGGGTTGGGGTAGGCAGCCGCGAGCCGCTGCTCGGTCGCCCAAGTGGCAGACATGGCCTCGGAGTACTCGTTGCTGATGCGGGTGACTATCTTCTGGCCCGGCGTGCGCTGGTAGCCGGTTAGTCGGATAACCGTAGTGTTGCCGTGGCGCTTGTCGTACCTCAGCAGCTCATTGTCATTCGTTACCATGAACTGAAAAATCAGCTGGCTGCCACCAGGCCCGGCATCTGCCTGCCGGGCAAGCAGCCGCGTGGCGATAGTGCCCGCCTTTTGCATTTCTACCTGGTAGTTATTGGCTTCCAAGAGCTGCACCAGCCGCGCGGTAGCCTGCGCCGGGTCGTCGGTAGTTTCAATAACGAGCGCATTACAGTTTTTGAATGCGTTGGGCTTGCCCAAAGGGCGCTGGGCGTGGGCCAGCCCCCCGGCCAGCAGGGTGCAGACAAGCACCAGAAGACGTAGCAGTTTTTTCATGCCTCCAAATTAGAAGGTAGCTGGTTAGCTCACTGCTTTGGTGAAGCTATTTTGGCACGAAAGCAAAGGGTGAAAACTGCGCCATCTGAGGCGACCCTTGCAGCTGCGCTTAACTATGGGGCTGCGCCCGCTCGGGCGTGAAACGCGCCGCTTATGCCGGGCCGGGCCGAACTTGCCCGTTCATTCGCCTTCGTCTCCTTGCATACCCTCGCCCAACTTCGCAGCGGCCACCTGACCGGCGCCACGCGGCTCGACCTTTCGGCCGGCCTCACCGAGTTTCCCCGCGAGATTTTCGACCTCGCCGACTCGCTCGAAGTCCTGAATCTCTCGGGCAATGCGCTGACCAGCCTGCCCGACGACCTGCCCCGATTGCGCCAGCTGCGGGTGCTTTTTTGCTCCGATAACCAGTTTGCCAGCGTGCCCGAGGTGCTGGGCCAGTGCCCGCAGTTGCGCATGATAGGCTTTAAAGCCAACCAGCTGCGCACGCTGCCCGCCGCCGCGCTGCCGCCGCGGCTGCGCTGGCTGATTTTGACGGATAACCAGCTCGCCAGCCTGCCGCCCGAAATCGGTACCTGCGCGCACCTAGAGAAGCTGATGCTGGCCGGCAACCAGCTCACCAGCCTGCCCGCCACGCTCGCCAACTGCCACAACCTGGCGCTGCTGCGCATCGCGGCCAACCAGCTCACCGAGCTGCCGGCGTGGCTGCTGGCCCTGCCCCGGCTAAGCTGGCTGGCCTACGCGGGCAACCCATTCGGGGCGGCGGCCGAGGCGGCGGTGGTGGCCCGGCACCCGATTGCGGCCATCGAGTGGGGGCAATTGCGCATCGAGCAGCAGCTGGGCGAGGGCGCGTCGGGCGTTATCTACCGGGCTGGGTGGCACCGGAGTGCGGCCGTGCCCACTGAGGTAGCCGTGAAGCTTTTTAAAGGTGCCGTAACCAGCGACGGCCTGCCGCACAGCGAGATGGCGGCCTGCATCAGCGCCGGCCAGCACCCCAATCTGATTGCCGTGAAAGGCAAAATAACCGGGCACCCGGCCGGCGCCGAAGGGCTGGTACTGGAGCTGATTGACCCCGTTTTTGGCAACCTGGCGGGGCCGCCCAGCCTGGCCAGCTGCACCCGCGACGTGTACGCGGCCGGCACGGCTTTTGGCCTGCCGGCCGCGCTGCGACTGGCGCGGGGCATCGCGGCGGCGGCGGCGCACCTGCACGCCCAGGGCATTATGCACGGCGACTTGTACGGGCACAACATCTTGTATACCAAGGCGGGCGACAGCCTGCTGGGCGACTTCGGCGCGGCCTGCTTCTTCGACCCCGCCGACGCAGCCACCGCCCAGGCCTTGCAGCGGCTGGAGGTGCGCGCCTTTGGCTGCCTGCTCGAAGAGCTGCTGGCGCACTGCCCCGAAATGGTAGCCGTGCCAGCCGTGCAGCAAAAGTGGCAGGAACTGCTGAGGCGCTGCACGCAGCCCGAGGTAGCGGCCCGGCCACTGTTTGCGGAGGTGGCGCAAAGGCTTGCGGCCTTGCTTGATTAGCGGACTGCGCACCGAGCCGTGGCAGGTAGCCGCAAGGCATGTTGGTTGTGCGGTCTGATAATTGCTCATTGTTAATTGATAATTGAACTAGCTTCGCCCCATGAAAACGCTGTATCTGATGCGCCACGCCAAGTCGAGCTGGAGCTTTGACGACCTGAGCGACCGCGAGCGCCCCCTCAACGACCGCGGCCGCGACGACGCCCCGCGCATGGGCCAGGCCCTGGCCAAGCGCGACCTGCACCTCGACCTCCTCGTGAGCTCGCCGGCCGTGCGCGCCCTGAGCACGGCCGTGCTCGTGGCCCGCGAGCTGAGCTACCCGCACGACAAAATCAAGGTGGAGCCGTGCATCTACGAAGCCGACTTGGACACGCTGCTCGACGTGATTCGGGAGCTGCCCGACGAGGCTAACGCGGTGCTGCTCACCGGCCACAACCCCACCATTACCGACGTGGCCAACTACCTCTCGCCCTCGCCCCTGAGCGACGAGATGCCCACGGCCGGCGTGCTGTGCCTGCGCTTTGAGGCCGAGCACTGGGCCGAGGTGAAGCAGGCCAACGCCGAGTTTTACTTCTTCGACTGCCCCAAAAACGAGAAGTAGGGGGGAAGGAGTTTTGGGTTGTGAATTTTGAGTTATGAGTTGGGTTAAGCGCAACCGCTTGCCGCTGCCAGGCCCCAAAATTGCGTATAAGGCGTACTGTCCAGCCTAAGTATTGGCCCGGCCTGACTCTCAACTCAAAACTCCTAACTCAAAACTCTCTTGAAGACTCTTCCCCGCGACCTGAGCTGGCTGCGCTTCAACGCCCGCGTGCTGCAAGAAGCCCAGAGCCCCGAAGTGCCGCTGCTCGAACGCCTCAAGTTTCTGGCGATTTTTTCGAGCAACCTCGACGAGTTTTTTAAGGTGCGGGTGGCCACGCTGCGGCGGCTGGTCAAGCTCAAGAAGAAAACCCGCACCCAGCTGCAAGCCCGGCCCAAGCGCGTGCTGGCCGAGGTTTTGGCCGAGGTGCAGCGCCAGCAGGAAGAGTTTGGGCGCACCTTCCGCGAGCAGGTGCTGCCCGCGCTCAGCGCGGCCGGCATCCGGCTGCTGAGCGCCGAAGACCTGACCGAGGCGCAGCGCGAATGGACGCAGCAGTACTTCGAGCAAAACGTGCGCGACCTGCTCTCGCCGGTGGTGCTGGACGATACGCTGCACCAGCTTTTCCTCAAGGACCAGGCCGTGTACCTCACCTTTTTGCTCGCCAAGCCCGTGGCCAAGGCCAAAAAAGCCGACTCGGAGCGCGTGGTGCTGATGGAGCTGCCCACCAAGCGCCACGGCGGCCGCTTCGTGGCGCTGCCCGGCGGCGCGGGCACGCCCGACAGCCCGCACGAGGTGCTGTTTCTGGACGATGTGGTGCGGGTGGGGGCGGCCAGCCTGTTTTCGACCTATAAGCAGGTGACGGTCAACGCCATCAAGCTGAGCCGCGATGCCGAGCTGGACATCGAGGAAGAGGTGTCGGGCGACTTGCTGGTCAAAATCCGCAGCAGCCTGGCCAAGCGCGCCACCGGCTACCCGGCCCGCCTGCTCTTCGACCCCGACATGCCCAAGGAAGTGCTGCGGGCCATCAAGCAAAAAACCGGCATTGCCGACGAAGAGCTGGTGGAAGGCAGCCGCTACCACAATTTTCGCGACTTTTTTGGCTTCCCCAACTTCGGCCGCCAAGACCTGCTAAACCCCGAGTGGCCCGAGCTGCCGCACCCCACACTGCCGCGCACCGGGCCGCTGCTGCCCGCCATCGCGCAGCGCGACCACCTGCTGCACCTGCCGTTTCAGGCCTTCGACGCCGTGCCGCGCTTGCTGCGCGAAGCGGCCAACGACCCCAAGGTCAGCGCCATCAGTATTACGCTCTACCGCGTGGCCCCAAAAAGCGCCGTGGCCAAGGCCTTGCTGAAAGCAGTGAAAAACGGCAAGCAGGTGACGGCCGTGGTGGAGCTGAAAGCGCGCTTTGACGAGGAAAGCAACATGCACTGGGCCGAAAAGCTACAGCGGGCCGGGGCGCACGTCATCTTCACGCCGGCCGAGCTAAAATGCCACGCCAAGCTGCTGCTCATCACGCGCCGCGAGGGCGACGCCTCGCACCGCTACGCCTACCTCAGCACCGGCAATTTCAACGAGGCCACGGCGGGGCTGTACGCCGACCACGGGCTGTTCACGGCCAATGCCGAAATCGGGGCCGAGGTCGACCAGGTATTTCGCTACTTCCAGAGCGGCACCGCGCCCACGCACCTCCAGCACCTGCTGGTGGCGCCGTTTACGCTGCGCGCGCAGCTGCTGAAGCTGATAGCCGCCGAGGCCGCCCGCGCCCGCAAGGGCAAGGAAGCATACATTATCTTAAAAATGAACGCTCTCGAAGACCCCGGCATGATAGCCGCGCTCTACGAGGCCAGCCAGGCCGGCGTGCGCATCGAGCTGCTCATCCGGGGCATCGGCTGCCTGCTGCCGGGCCAGCCGGGGCTGAGCGAAAACATCAGCCAGCGCGGCCTGGTGGACAGGTACCTGGAGCACGCCCGCATTTACGTCTTTGCCAACGGTGGCGCGGAAAAAGTGTACCTCTCGTCGGCCGACTGGATGACGCGCAACCTCGACCGGCGCGTGGAAGCTGCCTTTCCGCTGCTCGACGAGGCCATGCGCGCCCAGGTGCGCCACCTGCTCGACCTGGAGCGCGCCGACAACGAAAAAGCCCGCGATTTTGACAACAACCTGCTGCACTCGGCCGAGGGCGAGCCGCCGGTGCGGGCGCAAGCGGCTGAATATCAGTACCTAAAAAAGCTGGCCGGGCGCAAGCGGACGAAGGCTAAGTAGAACTAGCGAGTGTCCTTGCGAGCGCCGCAAAGCAAGCGTACCTGTTCGGCCACGCCACTCGGGTGCGATTGCTTCGCGGCGCTCGCAAGGACAGTTGCTTATAATTCTCCGAAATAAGCGTTTTACCGCCGCACGCCGGCTTTTTCGAGCAGCTTGCGGGGCGGCACCGCAAACAGCTCCAGGCTCACGTAGGGCGCGCCGCCGAGCTTGGTGCGCACGATGCGCTCGCGGTCGGCATTGGTCCAGTCGAAGGCATCGAAGGCGTAGTTGTAGCGGTAGCCGCCCTCGGCCCCGAGCCACAGAAACGACAGCAGCTCGCGCTCCCAGCGCAGGCGGAATTTGACTTCGGTTTCGCGCAGCTCGAGGCTGCGCAGGGGCTGCTTGCCGGGGCCCAGGGGCAGCTCCTGGCGCAGGGCCACGATGTAGTTGGAGCCATCGACCGAGTAGCCGGCGTAGAACAGCGACCGCTCGGAGGCGTTGTAGCGGGCCGTGACGCGGGCCGGAAACAGCGCCTCCACGCCCCAGCGGTCGTTGAAGGTGCGGTTGTAGATAATGGCCGGGTACAGGCTGAGGCGCCCGAAGGTGTAGCCGTACTGAAAGCCCACGCCCCACGAAAAGCGCGGGCTGCGCTTCCAGCCGTAAAAGGCTTCCACGGAGCCGCGCAGGTAGTTGGTGTTGCCGATGTCGGTGCCCGAGGTGTAGTCGCCCGAAAGCTCGCCTTTTACCCGCGCCAGGTACCAGTGCACGGCATCGACGGGCCGGATGACGGCCAGCTGCACGCCGGTGCTTTTCAGGCCCTTGTTCTCGATGTTGTCGAACAGGCCGTAGTTGGTCGGCTTATTCTCAAATTTAAACTCCTCGCGGTCGTAGTTCAACCCCACGATAACCTTGAGGTGGGGCCGGTTCCAGGCCGGGATGTAGCCCTTGAAAATCAGGCGGCCGTTGCGCTTGGCCGTAGTGTTAAAATCACTGACGCCCGCCACCTGGCTCGAGGCCGCCACGCTGAAGGGCGAGGTGCGCTCGTAGTGCAGGATAATGCCCTTGCTGGGCCCCATGCCCAGCACCGAGGGGTTGGCAAACTGCTGCTTGTCAGCGAGGTCGGCCGCGCCGCGGGCCGAGTCAATGGCCGTGGGCGCAGGCGCGGGGTAGATGCGCGGCACGTCTTGGGCGCGGGCCGTGGCGGCCAGGGCCAGCAGGCCGGGCAGTAGGTAGCTCTTGCAGCGAACAGGGATAGTAGCTAAGTACATAAGCAGGTCAGCGGCCCAACTAAACGCGGGAACCGGCCTGCTTACGTGAATGGCGCCTGAATGGCTGCTGCTGGCAGGTGTATTCGGGCATTTTGGGCGGGCCAAAAAACCGCCTGGGCGGGGGCTACTCCACGGCTTCGCTGGTGTCGCTCAGAAAGCCCTGGGCAATGGCGTAGCGCACGAGCGCGGCCGTGTTTTTGGCCCCGGTTTTTTCGAGGATATTCTGGCGGTGGGTTTCAACGGTGCGGCGGCTGGTAAAGAGCTGGTCGGCAATCTGCTGGGTGGTGAGGCCATCGGCCACCAGCTGCAGCACCTCTTGCTCGCGGCGCGAGAGGGGCGAGGGCGTGCTAACGGCAGCCCCCGGCGCCACCGGGTTGGTAGCCAGCACCAGGTCGAGCAGGTTCAGGCCCACTTCGGAGCACAAAAAGCGCTTGCCGGCCATCACGGTCTGGATGGCGACGAGGATTTCTTTGCGGTCGGCATTCTTAAGGACGTAGCCGTGCGCCCCGGCGGCAAAAGCCTGCCCGATACTGCGGGGCTGGTCGACCATCGAAAGCATGAGCACGCGTACCTGCGGGTACTCGGCCGCCAGGCGCTGGGCAGTGGCCACGCCATCGAGCACGGGCATGTTCATGTCGAGCAGCACCACGTCGGCGGGCAGGGTGGGCAGCAGCTCCAGCAGCTCCTGGCCGTTGTTGGCCTCGCCCACCAGCTCGATGCCGGGTTCCTGCGAAAGCAGGGCGCGCAGGCCGCTGCGCAGCACGGCGTGGTCGTCCACGATGAGGAGGCGAATCATAGTAGTTATTGTAACGGAAGGGGAAGGTGCAGCGGAATGCATAGCTGGAGCTGAGTGCCCTGGCCCGGCGCCGAAGCCAGGTGCATGGTGCCACCGAGCAGCTCGACGCGGCTGCGCAGGGTTTTGAGGCCAATGCCGGCGGTGGGGGCCGCGGGGTCGAAGCCCTGGCCGTTGTCTTCGGCGCGCAGCACCAGCCAGCCGGGCAGGGTTTCGACCTCGAGCGAGGCGTGGGTGGCGCGGGCGTGCTTGTGCACGTTCTGGGTTATTTCCTGGGCCAGGCGGTAGGCGGCCACTTGCAGGGGCAGCGGCACGGGGTAGTCTTCGTCGAGGTGCACCAGGCACTGCCAGCACAGCTGCGGGCCGTGCAGGGTGCGGCAAATCTCGCGCAGGGCGGCCTCCAGCCCCAGCTCGGCCACGATGCCGGGCGTGAACTCGTGCGAGAGCGTGCGCGCCTGCCGGATGGCTTCCGACAGCAGGCGGTCGGCTTCGTGCCGGGCGGTGGCCAGGGCCGGCGCGGCGGTCAGCGCGGGGGCGTTGGCGAGCTGGTCGAGCTGCAGTTTGGTGGCGTAGAGTATCTGGCCCAGGCCATTGTGCAGGCTTTCGGAAATGCGGCGGCGCTCTTCTTCCTGGGCGGCCAGCACGGCCAGGCGGCGCTCTTGCTGCTGGCCCCGGCGCAGGCGGCGGTTTTCTTGCTCCAAGCGCTGCACGCGGCTGCCGTCGAGGGCCACACCCAGCATCAGCCAGGGCCAGCCGCCTTCGTCGGGCAGGGCGGCGGCTTTCAGGTGCAGCGTTTTTAGCTGGCCGCCTACTTCGATGCGCAGCGTGTGCTCGAAGCCGGCCGCGCCCTGGCGCAGGTGGTGCACAAGGTGCCGGGCCAGGGCGCGGTCGTCGGCCACGGCAAAGTCGCAGTACACCTCGGGCACCACGGGCGCGCCCGGCGCCAAGCCAAACAGGCGGTACATGCCCGCCGACCAGCGCAGCGCGCCCGTGGCCACGTCGTAGTCCCAGGTGCCCATTTCGGCCAGCTGCTCGGCCTGCGCCAGCAGGTGCGGGGGCAGGCCGGGCGCGGCCGGCCGGCGCGGCGTGATGTCTTCGGTGTGCACCACCAGCAGGTCGTCGTGCCGCACGGCCGTGTACCGCAGCCAGCGGTGCTGGCCTTCGCCCTCGTACCAGCGCTCAAAGTCGGCCGGCACCCCGGTGGTAGCCACCGCCCGAAACTGCTCGAGCACCCCGCTGGGCACGGCGTGCGGAAACACCGCCGAATAGCGCTTGCCCACATGCGCGCTGCCGCCCACGGCCTGGTGGGTGTTGGCATTGAGAATGAGAATCTCAAAGTCTTCAACCTGGCCACTGGCCCCGCGCAGCGCTCGAAACACGCTCAGGGCAATGGGCGCGGCCCCGGCCCCGGCCGGGGGCACGGGGCCGCCGGCCGGGGCCAGCTCGGCCAGCTTGCGCACGTGGATGTCGGTGGCCGCGCCTACCCACTCGGCCAGCTCGCCCTGCGGGGTGTATACCGGCTGGGTTTGCACCAAAAACCAGCGGTACTCGCCCGTGGCGCTGCGAATGCGGTGCGCAAACTGCACCGGCCGGCCCTCATCGACGGCTAACTGAAACTGGTGCAGCGAGCCGGGCCGGTCGTCGGGGTGGATGACGCTGAGCCAGCCGTAGTTCAGGGCCTCGGCGGGCGCTTGGCCCGTGTAGGCCAGCCAGCGCTGGTTGCACCAGGTCGTGGTGCCGCCGGGCGCGTTGCGCCAGCGCAGGTCGGCCCCCAGGTTGGTGGCGGCCTCAAAGCGGGCATCGCCGCCGCTGGCCGGGCCCGGCCAGCGGCGCCCGCGCCCCCTGGGGCGTTGGGCGCCGGGCGGGCTGGGGTGCAGCCGGGCCAGCGTGCGGCGCAGGGTATCGGCGGCCTGCTGGCGCTCGGCCTGGGTGGGGCCCAGCAGCAGCTGGGCCAGGGCAGGGTGCTGGGCCAGCACGGCCACCATGTCGGGCTCGAAGGCCAGCTGCGGGTAGGTCGAGAGGCAGTAGTGAACCGCGCGCACAAAAGCCAGCAGCGCCAGCAGGCGCTCGAAGGTAGCCTCGCCCACGGCGTGGCGCACCGCCTGGCTGACGGGTGCCGCGTCCTGCGGCTCCACAAACAGCACCGCCAGGGCGTCGAGCAAGTCGGTTTCGGCGGCGGTTTCGGGGGCGGGCAGGGGCGCGGGCCCCGCGTGGGCCGCCAGCCGCGCCAGCCCGGCCCGCAGCCGGGCCGCATTGGGCAGCGGCAGGCTGAGCAGGCCAATTACCTGCGCCACGGTGTGGGGCTGGGCGCTGGCATCGCCGGCCGGGTAGCCGTGGCCCAGCAAAAAGCCCACGTGCCGCACCAGGCAGTAGCGCGCCGGGCACAGACGCGATAAGTACACAAACAGCCACTCCTTAAAGAGTGAGGGCAGCGGATTGTCGAGGTAAGCCGACCGGGCGAACAGCCACAGCTCCTCGGCCAGCTTGGGGGCCGTGCTAAACAGATTGGGGAGAATGCCCAGGCGTGCCATCACCTGCGCGGGCAGCTCAGCTAAATGAACAGAGGATGAAGGGATTGGCGGCAAGCTCATAGAAAGACACCTTGGCCAGCCAGGGCTTGGGGACTGAGGTGGAACTGGTTTTAAGCAGGCTAAGTTATGAAGCAGGCTACGCCGCGCCGCGCCGCGTGGTGCGCCAGCCGCCAGGGCTGGCTAGCTGCCAGGCGCTGGCCAAGCGCCCGCTCGGCTACTGCAAAGGCTGTTAGGTAGGAACAATAGCGGAGGTCTTGGCGGCTTTTGGGCCCGGGCCGCGCCACTCGGCCCAACAAAAAAACTAAGAAGGCTAGCGGTCTCGCGTACCAGCGGCGGGTAGCGTGGCCGCCGCCTCGCTTAGCAGCTCGCCGCAAAAGAGCAGCCCGCCTGCTCACTGGCGGCGCGGTACTTTGTGGCCCGCCCTAGCAACTACTGCATGAGTAGGTGGCGGCAGGCCTGCCGGGCACCGGGCTACCACGGCGGCATTTGGGCACGGCCTCAGGTAGCAGCAAAACGCCTTGCCCCGCAGGGGGCAAGGCGTGGCAGAAGGCGTAAAACCGGCCGCTACTATTGCTATTGCTTTTCGAAGTGCTGGCGCACTACCTCGGTGCCCGTGCCGATGCTGAGGAGGTACATACCATTGGGCAGGTCGCTCACCTGCACCTGGCCGCCGCTGGTGTAGCGGGCCTGGGGCATTTCGCGGCCGCGCAGGTCATACACGTGCACCGAATACTGGCCGGCGGTGGCCCCGTCGGGCAGGTTCAGGGTCAGCTGGTCGGTGGCGGGGTTGGGGTAAAAAGAAGGCGCGGCGGCGGCCATCAGGCTCGGGGCCGTGCCGCCGGCCGAGGTCAGCAGCGAGGCGCGGGCGCCGCCGCTGGCAAAGAGCGCGTTCATGCGGGCACTCTGGCCGGTCGAGAACATGTACATGCACGCATCGTCGGTGTAGTCCATGTAGTTCATGCTCATGTCGCCCTGGTTCGAGCAGGTAGCGTGCGGGAAGGTGGGGCAGCCGTAGTTGGCGGTTTGCTGGGTGGGTGTGTCGCTCACCTGGTCGTTGCCGCAGCTGGCATCGCCCCAGATGTGGCGCAAATTCAGCCAGTGGCCCACTTCGTGGGTGGCGGTGCGGCCCCGGTCGTAGGTGCTGGTGTAGGTGCCAGCCGCATATTTGGCCCGGCTCCCGAAGGCCGAGCACAGGATAACTACCCCATCGGTGCTGGCCGACCCGCCCGGAAACTGGGCGTAGCCCAGCAGGCCCTGGCCCAGGTTGCAGGCCCACAGGTTGAGGTACTTGGTGGCATCCCAGGCATCGTCGCCGCCGCGCTTCGAGTTTTTCACGGCGTCGTTGGTGCTCCACGACGATACTTTGGTTTGCTTGTGGATGATGCCGTTGGTAGCGGCCCCGGTGGGCGTGCGCTTGGCCAGCACAAACTGCACGTTGGCATCGGCCACCAGCCCGGCGTAGAGGGCGGGCGTCTTGGTGTAGTCGGCGTTCAGCTTGCGGAAGTCCTCGTTCAGCACGTCAAGCTGCGACTGCACCTGCGCGTCGGAAATGTTCTGGGCGGCCGTATTGTACAGCACGTGCACCACCACCGGAATGATGACCGGGCCGGTAGCGGCCAGCGTGGTTTGGCCGCGTTGCAGGCTGCGGTCGGCCTGGACGCGCCGGGCGTGCGCCTCAATGGCGGCCATGCGCTGGGCCTGGGCGGGGTCGGCGGCGAGCTGGGCGGCCAGCACTTCCATGGTGCCGCAGGCGCGCGGGGTGGGTCCTTCGCCGGGGGCGGCCAGGCGCAGGGCCTGCGCCTGGGCAAAAAACGGGGCAGCGCAGGCGGCCAGGGCCAGCGCCGAAGCGTATAATTTTTTCATGGGTGGTTTTAGAAGAGGTAAAGGGATTGCGCCGATAAGTTACCGAATTATTTCTAGAAAAGCCCGACCGCGCCGGCCAACGCTACTGCTGGCGTAAGCTGCGGGCTCATGCTACCATCGCCCCGCTAGGCAACCTGCCCCCGCCGACTACTCCACCCTGCTGCTGGCCGGGCAGCAGCGCGTGCGCGAGGCCCACGTACCGCGCCTTGCAGCAAGCGAAATTGGCAACCAGTACCCGCTGGAGCTGGCGGGGCAGGGATAGTTCATCGACCTGCTGCTATTTCATTAGAGGCTACGGTGCCTGGTGGCCCCGGCGCTGAAAGTAACCGAGTTCCGGCCCGAGCACGCGAACAAGCTGAATTTTTACCCCTCGCTTCTCAACGAGCAGGTGCGTAAGCCCCACGAGCAGCCCAGCATCAGCAGCATCAGCTGCCAGCCTAAGCAGCGCACGGTGGTGGAGTTTGCCCTGCGCGACCTCAGTAAGCCCATCGGCGTGGCCACCGACACCCTCACCGACACGCTGCCCGCCGAGCTGCGCCCTTCTTCCCTAGCCATGAGGAGCTGGTGCGCCGCCTTGATGCCGTGGCGGCGGCATGGCGGGGGTAGGGGTTGGGTTAATTATGTGCCGGTTGGGCGGTTAGCACGGTTGGGATAGCTAAAAGAATCGATACGTACTTTCGCCTTAGACCCATCGCTACTATTAGTGTTTTCTCACGCATGATTACTCGCCTCACCATCGATAATTTTAAGAGACTTGAACATGTAGCCTTCGACCTAACAGAACGAGTAGTTCTTATCGGTCCTAATAACTCAGGCAAGTCATCTATACTACAAGCGCTAACCTTATGGGAAGCCGCAGTAAGAAAATGGACAGGTCGGCAGATGCCCGGGCCTGGGACTAAAATTACTGGAGTAGTTCTTAACCGAAAAGATTTACTCAATCTGCCAGTTCCGTCTACTCGCCTTTTATGGTTCCGTCAGCAGGTACGTGCTCCTACTGGTAAAACCCGCACTACTCGTAAGGTCCGTATTCAAGTTATAGTGGAAGGTGTAACCACCAGCGCCCCAGTTATCGACGGTGCTGATAACGCTGTTCCAGTTCTAGAACGTGCTTGGCGTTGCGGATTTGAATTTGATTTTGCCAATACAGAATCACTTACCTGCCGCCCTCTATTCGATGAGACTACTCAAACATGGCTACTTGACCCAGCGGCTACTGCTGAGCGTGTAGCTTATCTACAGCCCATGTCGGGGTTAGCCGTTCGTGAAGACTACTACGTGCCAGGTACTATCAATGCGCGTATCGGCGAAGGTAAAACTGCTGATGTGTTGCGTAATATATGTTTCGGGTTATGGCGTGAGTCAGAAGAAGCTAACTTTCCCTCACACTACTCAGAAGACGATATTAATCGGACTGGTTTTCGCGAATTTACATCCGGCTGGAATTATTGGAACCTAGTAAAAGACCACATGAGAACCATGTTTGGTGTAGAATTAGGAACACCACAATTAATTGAAGAGAACGGTACTATCGAGCTCACCTATAAAGAGCAGGGTAATATATATGATTTGAGTAGCGGAGGCCGCGGTTTCCTGCAAACACTTTTGCTACTAGCTTATCTATACTCAGCTCCTCGTCAAGTAGTATTGCTTGATGAACCTGATGCTCACCTAGAGGTAATTCGTCAGCGCGAGATTTTTGAATTGCTTAAATCTGTGACTACAGCATTAGGCTCTCAATTACTCATCGCCAGTCATTCAGAAGTAGTGCTTAACGAAGCCGCTGGAGCAGATACAGTAGTGGCTGTTATAAATAATCAAACACGAACGCTCAACGACCCTAGTCAGCGTAAGTATTTACAGAAGGCGTTGGCTGAGATTGGTTGGGAAAAATATTACCTAGCAACCTTGCGCGGCCACGTCCTTTACCTAGAAGGTAGTACTGACAGTCAATTGCTTCTAGCTCTAGCCCGCCGCCTCGGCCACCCAGTAGCCAGTTTGTTGCCCGAAGCTAATATCCAGTATGTTTCACTTAATCGACCGGCTCATGCAATTGGTAATTTTCAAGCATTAAAAGCCAATCTGCCTCATTTGCGTGGGCTTGCATTATTTGACCGTCTCGACACGGGTATTTCTCCTGATGCTCCTGTAACTGTGCTTCAGTGGGAGCGTCGCGAAATAGAAAATTACTTTGCAACTCCCGCTGTTCTACTTCGCTATGCGCAAGGCATGCGTCCTGATTTGTTTAGCGAGAATCGAGTAAAAATGATGGAGAAGGCAATTGAGCAGAATGTAGCCCCACGTTATTTAGCTGACCTGAATTCAACATGGTGGCGCACCGCGAAGCTTTCTGATGATTTTCTTGACCCTGTTTTAGGCTACTATGCACAGCAACTAAAATTATCTACTCGTTTATTTAAAACTAATTTTTATGAGTTGATTCCTTTCGTTGAGCCAGCAGAGCTTGACCAAGAAGTTCGTATCAAACTTGATATACTTTACGATTTTCTGCAACCTAGTCCAGCTCTTACTCCGCATACTACGGCCTCTAAGGATGAGACCAAAGAATGAGTAACTAAAAATCCCCGGCCGCCACACTGGCAGCCGGGGATTTTTGTTTCCGTCATGCTGAGCGCAGCGCAGCGGAGTCGAAGCATCTCTGCCGCACTATTGAACGGTTTGGATGAAGCGCTAGAGATGCTTCGACTCCGCTGCGCTCCGCTCAGCATGACGGTTTATTATGAGCTTTTAGGACTTCATGAGCAAATTCAGCGCTACCCGTTCTTAAAACAAGAAATCAAACCCCACGAACACCAGCTTCTCCTCGCCCACCGAATACGTGACGTTGATAACGGCCTGGTCGAGCACGTTCACGAACGCGCCGCCGCCGAAGCCGGTGTGAAAGGCCGACAGGCCGGTGCGCGTATCATTGCCGGAGTACACGCGGCCCGCGTCGGCGAGGCCCAGCACGCCGAAGGTACCGGGGAAGAGGTAGGCGTTGAACTTGAACAAGTGCAGGCGCGCCTCAAAGTTGCCGTACAGCGCATCGCGGCCCGCGAAGCGGGTGCGGCGGTAGCCGCGCAGGTTGGTGGTGCCGCCCAGCGTGTTGGCCTGGTAAAAGCGATAGTCGCCGATGTTGTGCTGCCAGCCCACGCGCCCCGCGTAGGTGAGGCGGAAGGGGAAGTTGGGCGTGAGGTACGCCTTTAGTTCGGTGGCGAAGCGGCCATAGGTCAGCGCCTCCTTATCGAGCTGCCAGTTGTACTGAAACTCGGTGTGCCACTGAATGCCGATGCGCGGGTCTTTGGGCGTGGACTGCGCCCCAAAGTCGAGGTACATCAAGGCGCCCAGGTAGTTATTGGCCTTGAAATCGGAATTGCGGATGCCGAAGCGGCGATTTTCGAGGCGGGCACCCGGCCGGCTGCCGCTGGCGTTGATGCTGTCGGCAATGACCGAGCCGATGGGGTCGGGCTCGACCCGGAAGCGGTCGAACTGCGGCCCGATACCAAACTTACCAAACGAAGTGAGCGCCCGCTCGAAGGTTGGGGCCACGTAAAAGCGGTCGAAGCGCACGCGGTAGGCGCTGTTGATGGAGCGCAGGCTGGCTTGGCTGCCGTCGTCGTCGCGGGCGTAGTTCTGCGTATTGTTGCCGATGCCGAAGAAGTTGTACAGCAACTGCGGGCCGTAGTACTGCGAGTTCACGCGCAGGTTGGTTTTACCCCCGAATACGCTGATGAAGTGCCCCGTGTAGCGCAGGTTAAAGGCGTCGCGGGCGGGCGCGTAGTTGGCCGTCAGGGTTTGCTCGGAGGAGTAGGGCTCGCGCCGGAAGGCATAGCGCCGGTGCGTGACGCCGCCGCCCAAAAACACGCCATCGTCG
>JAKONR010000318.1 GCA_022701825.1 Hymenobacteraceae bacterium
GCCCTTCCTCATGATTTCGCGCTCGGGCGGCGCCCGCATGATGGAAGCCGGCTACTCGCTGATGCAGATGGCCAAAACCTCGGCCAAGCTGGCCCTGCTCGCCGAGGCCGGCGTGCCCTACGTGAGCCTGCTCACCGACCCCACCACGGGTGGCGTCACGGCCAGCTTCGCCATGCTCGGCGATTTCAACATCTCGGAGCCCGGCGCGCTCATCGGCTTCGCCGGCCCCCGCGTCATCAAAGAAACCATCGGCAAAGACCTGCCTAAGGGCTTCCAAAGTGCCGAATTTGTGCTCGAGCACGGCTTTCTCGATTTCATCGTCGACCGCCGCGAGCTCAAGCAGCGCCTCGCCGACCTGCTGGGCATGGTTCATTGAGTGAATCGCGAATGAACGAACCTTGTCAAAAACATTCACTCATCGAACCAACCTGGCACAGCCTTTGAAAAGCCTGCCCCGGCAACCGGGGCAGGCTTTTGCGTATAAGGCCCGGTTGCGAAATCACACTCCTCATCACCAATCCACTTTTATGACTACTCCTAAGTCTCTCCTGGCCACCTTGATGGCTTTCGTACTATTGCTCGGCTCGTGCGCCTCGTCGCGCCCCGCCTCTGATGGCTCCTTATCTGACGCCAATGGCACTGGCCAGCGCAAAACCGGCATGACTAAGGCCAACAAGGGTGGCCTCATCGGGGCTGGCGGCGGCGCCGTGCTGGGCGGCGTAGTAGGCGGCCTTTTGGGCGGCGGCCGGGGCACGGCGGCCGGCGCTATTCTGGGGGCGGCCGTGGGCGGCGGCACGGGCGCCATCATTGGCCGCCGCATGGATAAGCAGGCCGCTGAGCTGCAGCGCGATATGGCCAACGCGAAAGTAGAGCGCGTGGGCGAAGGCATCAAAATCACCTTCGACTCGGGCATCCTGTTCGACACCAATAGCAGCGCGCTGCGCCCGGCTTCGCAAGCCGATATCTCGAAGCTCGCCGCTACGCTCCAGAAATACAACGACACCAACGTGCTGATTGAAGGCCACACCGACAACACCGGCACCGACGCCATCAACCAGCCCCTGAGCGAGCGCCGCGCCCAGGCCGTGGCCAACAGCCTCACCTCGATGGAAGTGGCCAGCAGCCGCGTGACCACTAAAGGCCTCGGCTCGACCGACCCCATCGCCGACAACACCACCGTGGAAGGCCGCCAGGCCAACCGCCGCGTAGAAGTGGCCATTTTTGCCAACGAAAAGATGAAGAAAGCTGCCGAAAAAGGCACGCTCTAAGCACCCGGCCAACCTCGGCAGTAAAAAAGCCTGCGGCGTTCAGCCGCAGGCTTTTTTTGGTTAGTAAGCGCAACCCTGTTTTTGCTAATTCGTTAAACACCTTGTTGTCGCTGCTTATTACCGGGCGGCGTTTTCTATCCTTCAAATTCCCCTTTTAGTATGAAAGTCCTCACCCGAATCTTCGTTTTGTTGCTGACCTTCATCGTGCTGGCCGGCACCGCCGCCCAGGCCCAGGACAAGCCTAAAGGCTGGAGCCGCAAGGCTAAAGGCGCCGTGGCCGGCGGCGTGGGCGGGGCTGTAGTAGGTGGCCTGATTGGTGGCAAAACCGGTGCCGTGCTAGGTGCCGGCGCCGGTGCCGTGGGCGGCGGGGCCATCGGCCGCAAGCAGGACAAAAAGAAAGACCCCGCCCGCTATTACAACTATAAAAACAAGTAGTGAACTATTCTTTTCCAGCATTGCTGTGACCAAAAACCCGGCCCCACGCCGGGTTTTTTTGGGCCTATGCCAAGGAAAAATAGTGCCTTTCGGCTAAAATAGGGGCTGGGCGCCTCACTATTTGGCAAGGTGGTTGCAACGTGCCGAACTTGCCCGGCGTAGATGCCCGCACCCAAAGAATAGTTTTTCTTCTTTATTTTTTTATTTCATGAAAACCCTGCGATTTTCTTTCTCTTACCTGCTGGCGCTGCTGCTGCTAGTTGGCCACCTGGCCCAGGCCCAAACCTCGACCGTATCGACCGCTAAGCCCAAAGGCATGAGCAAAACCGTGAAAGGCGGCATTATCGGCGGCCTGGGCGGCGCGGCCGGCGGGGCCATTCTGGGCCGCGTGATTGGTGGCAAGTCGGGCACGGCCAAAGGCGCCATTTTGGGGGCCGTGGTGGGCGGTGGCGCGGGTGCGCTCATCGGCCGCAAGATGGATAAGCAGGCCGCCGAACTGCGCCGTGACCTCGAAGGCGCGACGGTAGAGCGCGTGGGTGAAGGCATCAAAATCACTTTCGCGTCGGGCATTTTGTTTGCCTCCAACTCGTCGGCCCTGACCCCGGCCGCCGCTGGCAACATCGACGAACTGGCCAATACGCTCCAGAAATACGCCGATACCAACATCGTGATTGAAGGCCACACCGACGCCTCGGGCACCGACGCCATCAACCAGCCCCTGAGCCAGCGCCGCGCCCAGGCCGTGGCCAACGAGCTGACCACGAAAGGCGTGGATACCAGCCGCATTACCGCCACGGGCTACGGCTCGTCGCAGCCCGTGGCCGACAACACCAGCGTAGCCGGCAAAGCCGCCAACCGCCGCGTGGAAGTCGCTATTTTTGCCAACGAGAAGATGCAGAAGGCCGCCAAAAAAGGTACGCTGTAGGTTGTCAGAACCACGGAGTCGGCGGATTTTTCGGATTTCACGGATTTTGTAGTCGGCAATTGGGTTGCTGGCTCACCAGCGCACCAGCGTGGCTATGCAGGCAAGCAACTGAGCAAGCAGTTTATTTAAAAGAAAAGGCCGCCCGTCAGGGCGGCTTTTTCCGTTTAAGAGTGGCGGCTACAAAATCCGTGAAATCCGAAAAATCCGCCGAATCCGTGGTTCTGACAACCTACACTGCCCCGCCCCTTGCCAAAGCGCTTGCCAACCATGAGGTGCTGAATACCTTTTTTGGCCCCGTGCCCACGGCGGCGCGGCGCACGCCCATGCGCGAGCTGATTTCAACGCTGCTTTCGCACCGCACCACCCACGCCGACGAGGAACTGGCCTACGACCGCATGCTCGAAGCCTACGGCGACTGGGAAGGCGTGCTGCACGCCCCGCTCGACGACCTGATTCACGCCATTCGCACCACGCGCTGGCCGGCCACGCAGGCCCCACGCATTCAGGAGATTTTGGCGCGCATCAAGGCCGAAACGGGCGGCAGCTTTTCGCTCGATTTCCTGGCCGACTGGCCCACCGAGCGCAGCATGGCCTGGCTCACCGACATGCCCGGCATCGGCCTGAAAACCGCCTCGCTGGTGCTGCTTTTCAACTTTCGCAAGCCCGTGCTGCCCGTCGATGCCCACGTGCACCGCGTGATGCAGCGCCTCGGCGTCATCGGCCCGAAGGTATCGGTGGAGAAGGCCCACCAGGTGCTGCTCGACCTGCTCAAGCCGCACCTCGACCCCGAAGGCCTGTTTAACTTTCATAAGCACAATTACTGGCACGGGCAGCAGGTCTGCTTTTTTCAGCGGCCCAATTGCCCGCGCTGCCCACTCAAGGGGTTTTGCGACTACTATAAGGAGCATTTTGGCGAAGCCACGGCCGAGGCGCAAGCCGCCACGCCAGCGCACTGGGACGCGGCCGCGTGGGGCAAGCTGCCGCACTAGTGTGCGGTGAGCTTTAGCTTGCCGTTTTAGTAAATCATCGGGGCACGCGCGCGGTTTACCCGGCAAGCTAAAGCTTACCGCACACGCTACCTTTATCCATGCGCCTCGTTCGCCACCCCGTCCTCTGCAACTACTACGTCACGTATCGCTGCAACGCAAAGTGCTCATTTTGCGATATTTGGGAGAAGCCGTCGCCCTATATCACCCCGCAAGACGTAGCGCAAAACCTGCGCGACCTCAAGCGCCTGGGCGTAAAAGTCATCGACTTCACAGGCGGCGAGCCGCTGCTGCACCGGCAGCTACCCGAGTTTTTGGCTTTGGCCAAGCAGTTGGGCTTCATTACGACGGTGACGACCAACGGCCTGCTCTACCCCAAAAACGCCGAAAAGCTGCGCGGGCTGGTCGATATGCTGCACTTCTCGCTCGACTCGGCCGACCGCGCCACCCATGACCGGGGCCGGGGCGTGGCCTGCTACGATTTTGTGCTCGAAAGCATCCGCGTAGCCAAAGAACTAGGCGAGCGCCCCGATATTCTATTCACCGTTTTCCGCCACAACCTAGCCGACCTGCAAGTCGTCTACGATACCATCACGCGGCCCAACGGGTTGATGCTCATTATTAACCCCGCCTTTGAGTACGGCGAGGTCGAAACCGGCGAGAGCCTGACCGATGCGGAACTAGACTTTCTTTCGGCCTTCGGCAAGCGCCGGGGCGTGTACCTCAACGAAGGCTTTATCGCGCTGCGGCGCGACGGCGGCAACCACGTGGCCGCGCCCGTGTGCCGGGCCGCCAGCACCACGCTCGTCATTTCGCCCAGCAACGAGCTGGTGCTGCCCTGCTACCACCTGGGCGAGCAGAAGTTCGCTATCGAAGGCCGGCTTTTTGACCTCTACCACGCGCCCGAAACCCAGCGCCTAGCCGCCCTGGAGGGCCGCCTGCCGCAGTGCGAAGGCTGCACTATCAATTGCTACATGCAGCCCAGCTTCGCGGTCGAAACCAGCAAATACTTCTGGCGGGCGTTGCCGAGCACCCTCAAGTACAACCTCGAAAAAGGCACCTGGAAGCAGCTATTAAAATTCTAATACTACTTGATTGATAAGCTGATAGGTAGCGTGGGGTCGGCTTGGTGCAGCGCGGCCAGCACCCGCCGCAGCTCTGCGGGCTGCTGGGTGCCGAGCAGCAGCCGGTTGCCGCTCCGAAAAACCAGTTGCAGGCCTGCCTCGCCCCATACATTGTAGGCCAGGTTGCCGGGAAAACCTTTAATGCCCCAGCCGCCGTAGTCGCCCAGCGGCGAGTAGGTGCGTGGCTGCACCTGCCGAAACTCGTGCCAGGGCCAGTGCCGCCAGCGGTTGAGAAACGGCGTGAATTGGTAATGAATGCCCGCCGCATCGACCCGCACGCGCAGCCGGATGAGCCACAGCCCCGCCAGCACGAGCACCAGCAGCGGCCCCGCCACGGCGGCGGCTTGCCGGCCCTGTGGCTTGTCCAAGGCAAAAAGCAGCGGCACCAGCATCAGAGCGGTGGCGCCCAGCATCAGCCACCACCAGCGGCGATAAAACCACTGCGTTTCGGTAAATACTGGGTTGGAAGCAGGATAGGAGAGCATGGCAAAAAGTGGAGGCGACCGATAAAGAACGTGCTACTTTTAGGCGATAAAGCAATTTTCTTTATCGCCAACCCACTTTTTTCATTACACCTTATGCCCGCGCTTCTGCTTCCTGTCCACGGTATCATGCCTACTATCGGCCCCGACTGCTTCGTGGCCGACAATGCCACCATTGTCGGCGATGTGGTGCTGGGGCGCGGCTGCACGGTCTGGTTCACGGCCGTCGTGCGGGGCGACGTTAACAGCATCCGCATCGGCGACGAAACTAATATTCAGGATGGAGCCGTGCTGCACTGCACCTACCAAAAGGCCGCCCTCACTATCGGCTCGCGCGTGAGCATCGGGCACCGCGCCCTCGTGCACGGCTGCACTGTCGAGGACGACGTGCTCATCGGTATGGGCGCCATCGTGATGGACCACGCCGTGGTGGGCCGGGGCTGCCTCATCGCGGCTGGGGCCGTGGTGCTCGAAAATACGATTTGTGAGCCCGGCTACCTCTACGCCGGCGTGCCCGCCAAGAAAATCAAGCTCGTGAGCGAGGCACAAGCCGAAGGCTTGCGCCGCACTGCGGCCAACTATCAGCTGTACGCTAGCTGGTTAAGAATATAATTTCTGGACAATATTGATTGCAAACAATTAATATGTAAAAAGGTTTAAAAAAATTTGGACGCTTGTCGAAAGTCAGCCTAGATTTGCTGCGCTTAAAAGAAAAAGCGCCTCATTTTCACTTTTTTATGAACAAACATTACCAACTACTGCTCGCTTTGGGAGTAGCAGCCACTTCGCTCTCGTCGTGCAGCAAGGCCAACTACGCCTTCCAGTCTACGGCGCCCGTTGAGCAAACACACTCCTACGCAATTGCTGCTGAAGATGCGGCTGTTGTAACAGCTACCGCTACGCCCGAAGCCACTGCGCCAGCCGAAGTAGTGGCACCCGCCCGCGAAGCGGCTCGTGCATTGGCGCATCGTACCGTTGTAGCACCCGTAGCTTCCAAAGTAGAAGTTGCAGCTACCTCAGTGAAAGCAGCGCCTACCAAAGCCGAACGTAAAACCGTCCGGGAATTTGTGAAAAAAGCAATGCTTGCGCCCCAAAATGCTAAGGCAGAAGGTAAAAGCCAGCTCACGGCGGTGTTGCTCTCCTTCTTTCTGGGTGCCTTAGGCATCGACCGTTTCTACCTAGGCTACACGGGCATTGGTATTTTGAAGCTGCTTACCCTGGGTGTATTCGGCATCCTGGCGCTTATCGATTTTATCCGGATTCTTATCGGTGACCTAAAGCCGAAAAATGGGGAATACGCTAAAAAGCTCTAACGTATCCTCCTATTCTCAGTAAGGTGTGCTTACTAATTAGTCAGTACATATTTTCAACGGTGAGTTGCTTATTGCGGAATACAATTAAAAGCCTTTCCTATTGTAGGAGAGGCTTTTTTGTGTCCTAGCGCTCTGGCGGCTGTGCAACTAAACAAGGCAGATACGCACTCATCTTACCCTAAAGCTCTAACTCTCTACTTTATATGCGGTTTTGGTTTACTACTTCCCAATGGCTAGTACTACTCGTAGCTGCCGGGATGGGCGGCTGCCAGCGCGCCAGCTACCAGTTGCAGCCCGTTGCGGAGGCTGTTTGCCAGCCATTACCGTGTGCACCAGCCCCAGAAAGCGCGGTAGTAACGATAGCTGCACCGCCCGCCACGCAGCCCATTGAAAGCCAACAGGCGATGCGCCGTCAGCCACGCCAGCTGGCAAAATGGCCACTAAAGGTGCGGCTGAAAACTCCTCTGGTAGCGGCCCGGCCATCTGCTGCCGCCTGGGCAGCCACCCGCGCCGCTCGCCGCCCACAAGAGCCTGGGCCAGTTAGCAAGCCCGTGCGCTACCGGTCGCGGGGCGTTGCTATTTTGCTGGCGGCGCTCTCGCTCACGTATCTGCCGCTCAGCTTGCACAATTTTTACCTGGGCTACTACGGGCGGGGCGCACTTGCCATTGCTCTGGTGATAACAGGTACTTACCTAGTAGTGCTGGGTTTTCTAGGTAGCATTTTCTCGGGTACGGCGCTAGTGGGGCTGGTCCTCACTGGGTTAGCGGTGCTGGGAGGCTGGTTCGTCTGGCAAATAATCGACCTTGTGCGCATAATTACAAAAGACCTTAAGCCTAAAAACGGTGAGTACACCTCGCAGCTTTTCCAAACCAGTCCGGGCGCGGGCAGCACTTCACCGCCACGCACCGACTAGGCACTCAGCGGGTCGGCATCGGGCGCGTTGTTCGGCGTAATCACCCGCAATTGCACCATCTCCACCACGCGGCTGGCGCGGCTCAGCACCCGAAACTCGTAGGGCTCGAGCACGGCCACGTCGCCCACCTCCGGAATGTTGCCGTAGAGCACGTTGAGCAAGCCACCCACCGTTTCGTAGTCGTCGCCCTCGGGCAGGGGGTAGGGGAGATACTCGTTGGCGTCGGGGATGGCGGTGGAGGTATTGACGCGGTACTCGGTTTCGGAAATCTTCTCCACCACTGGCACCTCGTTGTCGTACTCATCCTGGATTTCGCCCACCAGCTCCTCCATAATGTCCTCGATGGTGACGATACCCGCCACACCGCCAAACTCGTCGCTCACGATGGCCATCACGATGTGCTTGCGCTGGAACTGGCGCAGCAAGCGGTTGATTTTCTTGGTTTCGGGCACGAAGTAGGCCGGGCGCATGATGCGGGCCAGCTCGATGGCCTCGCCGCGCCGCACGATGGGCAGCAAGTCCTTGACGTTGAGCACGCCCACGATGTTATCGATGCTGCCCTCGTACACGGGCAGGCGCGAGTAGCCCTCGCTGAAAATCTTTTCGAGCAGCTTGTCCTCCGGCGCGTGCACGTCGAGGGCGGCGAGCTTAGTGCGGGGCACCATAATCTGACGCACCTGGCGGTCGTTGAACTGAAAAACGTTTTCAATCAACTCGTGCTCCGAGTCTTGAATCTCGCCGGTTTCTTTGCCCTGGTCGATGAGAAAACGCAGCTCCTCGGCGGTGTGCACCTCGTTGCCGTGGGTCGAGGTTACGCCAAACAAGCCCAGCAGCAGGTTGGAAAGCTTATTGAGCAGCCAGATGGCCGGAAACGTAACCACGTAGAAGAACCGCAGCGGCGCCGCGATAAACAGCGTCGTAGCCTCCGATTTCTGGATGGCCAGCACCTTGGGCGCCTGCTCGCCAATGACGATGTGCAGAATAGTGATGGTGGCAAACGATACGACGAGCGCCGTGCTGTGCACCGCCTCCGGCGAAAGCGTGAGCCCAAACTTGTGAATAACGGCCAGAATAACCTCGGCCACCACGCTCTCGCCAATCCAGCCCAGCGCCAGCGAGGCCAGCGTGATGCCGAGCTGCGTGGCCGACAGGTAGGCGTCCAGGTTGTGCAGCATGGTCTGGGTTAGCTTGGCCAGCCGATTGCCCTCCTGCGCCCGCAAATCGATTTGAGAAGACCGCACCTTGACCAAGGCAAACTCGGCGGCGACGAAAAACCCGTTGACCAAAACCAGCAACAGGGTAAGCAGTATTTTTAAGCCCATGTAGTCGGCTCCCCTCAGACGCGGACGGTCGGGCAGCCTTTATAAGGTCAAAAGTACGGAGTTTGCGGGGGCGAGTTGGTGCCGAGGCAATTGAAGCTGCCAACTAAGTGCGCGGCGGTATCTTATTTTGCTGTTTCTCTGTTAAGCAAACATGAAACACTTTCGATTTTTTGGGTTATTTGTTATAACGCTGTTGCTGAGCCGCTTGGTAGGCGCGCAAGTGCTCACGCCCACGCACCTAAGCACGGCCCTGAGCCAGCCCAAAGCGGCCGTGGGCACCGAAGTGGAGTTGATTATCAACGCCAAAATCGACCCCAAATGGCACCTCTACGCCACCGATTTTGGCGACGACGTGGGCCCGACGGTCTTTACACTCAAGTTTCAGCCCAGCCCCGCCTACGAGCTGGTCGGCAAGCCGGTATCGGTAAAGTCGCACCACGCCGAAGACCCCGTTTTTAAGGGTGAGGTAGCCTACTGGGAAAATACCGGCCAGATTCGGCAGCGCATCAAGGTGTTGCAGCCCGGTGCGCTCACCATTAAGGCCGCGGCCGACTACCAAAGCTGCACCGATGTAGATGGCAAGTGCATCCCCGGCGATGAAACGCTGAGCTTCGGCCCACTGACTGTAACGGGAGCCGCTGGCGCGGCCGCCGCGCCGGCCGCCACTAAATCTAGCACGCCTAGTAGTGCAGCTACCACGCCGGCTACTCCAGCCACGGCCCCGGTGGCCACCACCACCGCTGCCGCCCCGGCCGCCACTGCCGTGGCGCCTGCCGCCGCGCCCGCGCTAACCACTACCGATACCGCCGCAAAGGTGTCATTGGGGCCTGGTGTGGCTGCTGCTGTCACCACCGCGGCGGCGGGCGCGCCCGCGCCCGCCCAGCAGAGCCTGTTGGCGTTTGCCTTTGTCGCCTTTTTGGCGGGCTTGAGCGCCCTCATCACGCCGTGCGTGTTTCCGCTGATTCCGATGACGGTATCTTTTTTTACGAGCGGCAACGACGGCCGGCAGCGCGGCATCCTGAAAGCGCTCGTCTACGGCCTTAGCATCATCGTCATCTACGTGCTGATTGGGGTGGTGGTAGCAGCGGTGCTGGGCGAAGAAGGTCCCAACCTGATTGCCACGCACTGGCTGCCCAACCTGATTTTCTTCACCGTATTCGTCGTGTTTGGCCTCTCTTTCCTGGGGCTGTTTGAAATTACTTTGCCCAACGGCATGGTCAACAAGATTGACGCGCAGGCCGACAAAGGCGGCTGGGGCGGCGTTTTCTTTATGGCGCTCACGCTGGTGGTAGTTTCCTTTTCCTGCACCGGGCCCATCGTGGCCAGCATTTTGGGCTTAGCCACGCGCGGCGAGCGCATCACGCCGGTAGTCGGGATGCTGGGCTTTTCGCTGGCGTTTGCGCTGCCGTTCACGCTGTTTGCCATCTTCCCGGCCTGGCTCAAAAGCCTGCCCCGCTCGGGCGGCTGGCTCAACACGGTAAAGGTCGTGCTGGGTTTCGTAGAATTGATGCTGGCCCTCAAGTTCTTGAGTATGGCCGACCTGGCCTACCACTGGGGCCTCCTCACCCGCGATGTGTACCTGGTGCTCTGGATAGTGTTGTCGGCGCTGCTGGGCCTGTACCTGCTGGGTAAATTTCGCCTCTCCCACGACTCGCCGCTGGAGCATCTCAGCGTGGGCCGGCTGCTGATGGCCGTGCTAGCGTTCAGCTTCATGACCTACCTCATTCCGGGCCTGTTTGGCGCACCGCTGCCGCTGTTGGCCGGCTACCTGCCGCCGCAAAGCAACCGCGACTTTTCCATTGCCAGCGCCGGGGGCGGGGCCAGCGTAGCTACAGCCGGCCGGCCCGCGCAGTGCGAGGCGCCGCGCTACGCCGAGTTTTTGGAGCTGCCCCACGGCCTCGACGGCTACTTCGACCTGGAGCAGGCCAAGCGCTGCGCCAAGGCGCAGAACAAACCCATTTTCATAGATTTTACGGGCCACGCTTGCGTAAACTGCCGCAAGATGGAAGCCTCCGTTTGGAGCGACCCACAAGTGCTCAAGCGCCTGCGCGAAGACTACGTGGTAGTGGCCCTGTACGTAGACGATAAGGCCGCCTTGCCCGCTGCCGAGCAGTACGTGTCGCCCCGCGACCAGCAGCTCAAAACTACCCTTGGCAAGCGCAACGCTGACATCCAAATTACGCGCTACGGCTTCAACGCCCAACCCTACTACGTGGTACTCGACCCCAACGACCCTACCGGCAAGCCGCTCGTGGCGCCCGTGGCCTACGAGCCCAGCGTGGCCAAATTCGGCGAGTTTCTCGACCGCGGTAAAGCGCAGTATCAGCAGCGCCAAGCCGTGGCCCGCCGCTAACGGCCGGCTGCGGTATAAAACGCAAAAAAGGCGACTTCCTTGCGGAAGTCGCCTTTTTTAATTGGCTGTAGCGGAAGGACTTGAACCTCCACGAAGCGGTTAGCCACAAGCTCCGAA
>JAKONR010000570.1 GCA_022701825.1 Hymenobacteraceae bacterium
TGCTGATTGCCAGCACCTCCGAAGTGTACGGCGACCCCGAAGTGCACCCGCAGGTAGAGGAATACTGGGGTAACGTGAACCCCGTGGGCCCGCGCGGCTGCTACGACGAGGCCAAGCGCTTCCAGGAAGCCATTACGATGGCTTACCACAACCACCACGGCCTGGAAACGCGCATTATCCGCATTTTCAACACCTACGGCCCGCGCATGCGCCTCGACGACGGCCGCGTGCTGCCAGCGTTCCTCTCGCAGGCCCTGAAAGGCGAGAACCTAACGGTATTCGGCGACGGCTCGCAGACGCGCTCGTTCTGCTACGTCGACGACCTGGTGGACGGTATCTACCGCCTGCTGCTCAGCGACTACCACCTGCCGGTGAACATCGGTAACCCCGCCGAGATTACCATCAAGGAGTTTGGCGAAGAAATCGCCAAGCTCACGGGCGTCGAGTTTAAGCCGACCTACCAGGCCCTGCCCGAAAACGACCCCATGAAGCGCCGCCCCGACATCACCAAAGCCAAGGAAATCCTGGGCTGGGAGCCCAAAGTAGACCGCGCCGAAGGTCTCAAGCGCACGCTGGAGTATTTCAAAGAGCACGTGAAGTAAGCCTAGGGCTTGCTACCTTAGAAGCGGAGTTGGCCACTTGGCCAGCTCCGCTTTTTGCGTAATGCCTGCTTATCCCGCGCCGCACCTGCTCACGTTTTCGCAAATCGGCGACGCCAGCATCGGCTACCTGTCGGTGTCCGAAACGGCGGTGCCGCCGCTGCCCTTTGCCGTGCAGCGCGTGTTCTGGACCTACTCCACGCCCGACAATATTTTGCGGGGCCGCCACGCCCACCGCGCCACCGAGCACGTGCTGCTAGCCGTGGCTGGCCGCATCGTGGTCACGACCGAATCGGCAGCTGGCGAGCTAGCCATTTTCCGGCTCGAAAGCCCACACGTGGGCCTCTACGTGCCGCCCCACGTGTGGCACACCATGCAGTACTCGCCGGGCGCGGTGCAGCTGGCGTTGGCCTCGCTGCCCTTTGCGGAGGAAGACTACATCCGGGATTACGCGGAATTTACCGCTTTTTGGCAAGCCTAGCCGCCGCGTGAGCAAGCCGATTATCCCTTTTTTCTCTTCCGAAGCCATGCACGCGGCCGTGCGGGCCGACGTGCTGGCCGCCCTGGACCGCGTGTACGACTCTAACTGGTACGTGCTGGGGGAGGAGGTAACGCAGTTTGAGCAGGAGTACAGCCAGTTTAGCGGCGTAGCGCACACCGTGGGCGTCGGCAACGGCCTCGACGCCCTCACGCTGGCGCTGCGTGCGCTGGGCATCGGTCCCGGCGACGAGGTGCTGGTGCCTTCCAATACCTACATCGCCACCTGGCTGGCCGTGACCCATGCCGGCGCCACGCCCGTGCCCGTGGAGCCCGACCCGCTGACCAGCAACCTCGACCCAGCCCGCCTGGCGGCGGCGTTGTCGCCGCGCACGCGGGCCATCCTGCCGGTGCACCTGTACGGGCAACCCTGCCGGATGCCCGAAATCCTGGCTTTTGCGGCCCGGCACGGGTTGGCCGTGGTCGAAGACAACGCCCAGGCGCAGGGCGCGACTTTTGAGGGGCAGCCCACGGGCAGCTTCGGCGCGGTGAACGCGACCAGCTTTTACCCCACCAAAAACCTGGGCGCGCTGGGCGACGCCGGGGCCATCACCACCCACGATGCTGCCCTGGCCGAGCAGCTACGCCGCCTGCGCAGCTACGGCGCCGCCCACAAAAACCACCACGAGTTGCCCGGCTACAACTCGCGCCTCGACGAGTTGCAAGCCGCCGCCCTGCGCGTAAAGCTGCGCCACCTGCCCGCCTGGACGCAGCAGCGCCGCCAAATCGCGGCCTGGTACGACGCCTATTTGGCCGGTATTCCGGGCCTGCGGCGGCCGGCCGTGGCGGCCGGGGCCGCGCCGGTGTGGCACCTCTACGTGGTGCACACGCCCCGGCGCGATGCCCTGCGGCAGCATTTGGCCGCGCAGGGCATCGAAACGCTGGTGCACTACCCGGTGCCGCCCCATTTGCAGCCGGCCTATGCCCCGCTGGGCTGGCGGGCCGGCGCGCTGCCCATCGCCGAAACCCTGGCCGCCACCTGCCTGAGTTTGCCGCTGTGGCCCGGCCTGACCGAAGCTACGGTAGCAGCGGTAGCCAGCGCCGTGCGGGCTTTTTGCCGGGAATAAATTAGCTCAACAGTGGTTTTCTAATATAATTTACTCAAAAGCAATATCTTTGTATCCAGCTAAAATGGATACAACACTCGCGTGTACTTGTATCAATCTTATTTAATTACAACTAATCATTTCACTTGTAGCTGATAGTCTTAGTCAGCAAACCTTTAATTTCTAACATAATGAAGCGCGCGCTTATCACCGGGGTAACCGGTCAGGACGGGGCCTACCTCGTAGAGTTGCTACTTAGCAAGGGCTACGAAGTCCATGGCATCAAACGCCGGTCATCTCTTATCAATACCGAGCGCATTGACAGCCTCTACCAGGACCCGCACGAAAGCCACGTTCGTTTCGTCCTGCACTACGGTGACTTGTCGGACTCGACCAACCTGATTCGCATCGTGCAGCAAGTGCAGCCCGACGAGATTTACAACCTCGGGGCCATGTCGCACGTGAAGGTGTCGTTTGACACGCCCGAATACGCCGCCGATGTTGATGGCATTGGTACCCTGCGCCTGCTGGAGGCCATTCGCATCCTGGGCCTGGAGAAGAAAACCCGTATCTATCAGGCTAGTACCTCGGAGCTGTACGGCTTAGTGCAGCAGGTGCCGCAGTCGGAAACGACGCCCTTCTACCCGCGCTCGCCCTACGCCGTGGCCAAGCTCTACGGCTACTGGATTACGGTAAACTACCGCGAAGCCTACGGCATGTACGCCTGCAACGGCATCCTGTTCAACCACGAAAGCCCGTTGCGCGGTGAAACCTTCGTAACCCGCAAAATCACCCGCGCCGCTACCCGCATCGCGCTGGGCTTGCAGCAAAAGCTGTTTTTGGGCAACCTGGACGCCAAGCGCGACTGGGGCCACGCCAAAGACTACGTAGAAGCCATGTGGCGCATCCTGCAGCAGGATGAAGCCGAAGATTATGTTATTGCTACCGGTGTTACCACTACGGTGCGCGATTTTGTGCGGCTGGCGTTTGCCGAGCTGGGCATCGAGTTGGCATTCACCGGCGAAGGCATTACCGAAGAAGCGCACGTAGTATCGTGCAGCAACCCCAGCTTCCAGGTAGAAGTGGGCACGACGGTCGTGCAGATTGACGAGCGCTATTTCCGCCCCACCGAAGTGGAGCTGCTGATTGGCGACCCCACCAAAGCCAAAACCAAGCTGGGCTGGGAGCCCGCCTACGACCTCCAGGCCCTGGTGCAGGAAATGGTGCAGGCCGACCTGAAGCTATTCCAGCGCGATGCCTACCTGCAAGCTGGCGGCCACCCCATTCCGAATGCCTACGAGTAGGCCCCGACTCCTCACTATGATACCAAAAGAGGCTAAAATATACGTGGCCGGCCATCGCGGGATGGTCGGCTCCGCCTTGGTGCGCCGCCTGACCCAGGAAGGCTTTACCAACCTCGTTACCCGGACTTCGAGCGAGCTCGACCTGCGCAGCCAGCAGGCGGTAGCCGAGTTTTTTGCGCAGGAGAAGCCCGAATACGTGATTTTGGCTGCCGCCAAAGTAGGTGGCATCAATGCCAATAACATCTACCGGGCCGAGTTTCTCTACGACAACCTCATGATTGAGAGCAACGTCATCCACCAGGCTTACCTGAACGATGTGCAAAAGCTCCTCTTTTTGGGCTCGTCGTGCATCTATCCCAAAATGGCGCCCCAGCCCCTGAAGGAAGATGCCCTGCTGACCGGCGAGCTCGAAAGCACCAACGAGCCCTACGCCATCGCCAAGATTGCGGGCATCAAGCTCTGTGATGCTTACCGCAGCCAGTACGGCTGCAACTATATCTCGGCCATGCCCACCAACCTCTACGGGCCGCACGACAACTACGACCTCAAAAACTCGCACGTGCTACCGGCGCTGCTGCGCAAGTTTCACGAGGCCAAAGAAGCCAACGCGCCCGAAGTAGAGGTGTGGGGCACCGGCACGCCGCGCCGCGAGTTTTTGCACGTCGACGACTTGGCCGATGCCTGCTACTGGCTGCTGGAGAACTACAACGAGCCGGGCCTGGTAAATATTGGCACCGGCACCGACCTCAGCATCCGCGAGCTGGCCGAGCTGGTGCAGCGCACCGTGGGCTACGAGGGCAGCATCCGCTTCAACTCGGAATACCCCGACGGTACGCCTCGCAAGCTTATGGATGTGAGCAAGCTGGCCGAGCATGGCTGGAAAGCTACTATCGGGCTGGAAGAAGGGGTACAGGCGGTGTACACCGACGCTTTTAGCCGGTAGGTCTTCCGACCAAAGACGCTCATTAAACGGCGCGTGTTTCCGCATAGGAGGCACGCGCCGTTGGCTTTCGGCGTTATCCGTATCTTTGCGCCGCTGCCAGGTGAGCCTTAGTACAAGGGCCGCCAGCGGTTAGCTGGCTCGCTGGCTCCACATTATCGGTTTCATACTTTATTCTTATTTCTCTTCGTGCAAACTGTTGACACTATAAAACCAGTTGAATTAGCTACTAATACTTCGGCGCAAGAAGAAAACTGGACGGAGATTATCGAGCCACGTGCTAGTATGCTCGACCTTCGCCTGGGCGATGTATGGCGCTACCGCGATTTGGTGATGCTGTTCGTGCGACGTGACTTCGTGTCTAACTACAAACAGACAATTCTGGGCCCTATCTGGTTTTTTATCCAGCCGCTCCTCACTACCATCACGTTCTATATAATCTTCGGGCGGGTAGCACAATTGGGTACCGACGGCATTCCTGCGTTTGTTTTCTATCTGGCCGGTAATACCGTGTGGGGTTACTTTTCGCAGAGCTTGACGGCAGTTTCCACGGTGTTCACTACTAACGCAGCAATGTTCAGCAAGGTGTATTTCCCGCGCCTGACGATGCCGCTGTCAATCGTTATCTCCAACCTGGTTCGCTTTGGTATTCAGTTTGGGCTTTTTCTGGTAGTATGGGGCTTCTACCTTCTCACCACCGATACTTTGCACCCCAACTGGCTGATGTTGCTGACGCCCTTATTGGTTGTGCTAATGGGCTTGTTGTCGCTGGGCCTGGGGATGATTTTTAGCGCCCTGACCACCAAATACCGGGACCTTGCCATGCTGCTGACCTTTGGGGTGCAACTGGCTTTGTACGCTACGCCCGTTATCTACCCCCTTTCAAAAGTGCCGGCCAAGTATATGTGGCTCATTCTGGCTAATCCCATGAGTTCCATTACGGAGACCTTCCGGGTGGCCTTTTTGGGCTCCGGAACCTTTAGTTGGGCGTATTTGGGCTATAGCACGATTGCAACGTTGATTATTCTGCTATTCGGTATCCTTATTTTTAATAGAGTAGAAAAGAGCTTTACCGACACGGTGTAAGCCACTGGTACTGTGCACTTCCTTACTAGAGTAGTACACTAGCCACAATTAAGTATAGCTATGAGTGACATCGCCATCAAAGTAGAAGGATTAGGCAAGCAATATCGCCTGGGTGAGATAGGTACGGGGACTATCAGCCACGACCTGAACCGCTGGTTTGCCCGTATGCGGGGCAAAGAAGACCCCTTTGCCAAAGTAGGTGAAGCCAACGACCGGACCAAAAAAGGCAATAGTGACTACGTTTGGTCGCTGCGTGATGTAGAGTTTGAAGTAAAAAAAGGGGAGGCGCTGGGTATCATTGGCCGCAACGGCGCAGGAAAGTCTACGCTGCTCAAGCTCCTGTCGAAGGTAACGGCACCCACTACGGGTAATATCAAAGTCAATGGCCGAATTGCCTCTCTGCTCGAAGTCGGAACGGGCTTCCACCCCGAATTGACTGGCCGTGAGAATATCTTTCTCAACGGCGCTATTTTGGGCATGACGAAAACCGAAATCCGCAGCAAATTTGATGAGATTGTGGATTTCTCCGGGGTAGAGCGCTACATCGACACGCCCGTAAAACGATACAGCAGTGGCATGTATGTGCGATTGGCCTTTGCCGTAGCAGCCTTTTTAGAGCCGGAAATTCTGATTGTAGATGAGGTGCTGGCGGTAGGCGATGCGGAGTTCCAGAAGAAGTGCATGGGCCGGATGAAGGACGTGAGCGTGAATGACGGGCGCACGGTACTATTCGTTAGCCACAACATGGCTGCCGTTCAAAAGCTATGTACTGCCGGCCTTATGCTAGCTCAGGGTTCAGTTATTGTCGATGGCACTGTATCAGAAGCCATGGATAAATACCTGGAAGTGCATGAAGCTAACAACGGCTTTATCGAAAGAACCCCGGCCGAAGCAGATTACGCTAAGAAGGTTTTTATTAAAAGTGCCGCGTTGACCAATGATACTGGTCAACTGATAAGTGCCGTTAATAATAACGCAAGCCTCTATTTAGAGCTAGATGTGAATATTATGAAAGCCGGAATAGGCTATAATTTCAGCTTCGAGCTTTGGAATATGCGTGATGAGTGTATCTTTTCCAGTAGCTTCTTCGACAATGAAGCAGGCAAGCATGCCGATTACCTGTGGCAAAGTGGCAATAATACGCTAAGGGTAGAGCTTCCAATCCGCATGTTGAAAGAGGGCAACTATCGCATTAGCATTGCAAGTGTAATCCCGACAGTAGAAATACTTGATATATTCCCGACGGAATTGCGGTTTCATATTAATGATGTTTCTAGTCCCATCTTCGTGACAGGTGAGGGCCGAAACGGAGTTATTGTGCCAATTCTTAATTGGAGTAAGCGATGAAAAGCGTTATAAAGGCTACTTTTAATAAAGTTAATAGTATTGTAAATAAAAAGAAGACGGTATTTTTGCCAAATGTTTTCAATAAAGCATATGAGCAAAAGGTCTTAGTATCCTATATCATCGCCCCATTTACGGTAGGCCTCAGCGATAGCCATACTAATTATACAGAGTGCTACACAGCTTGCCAAATTTTTGATGAGCTTGGCTTTGTTGTCGACGTTGTGGAATATGACAAATACGATGAGGTTATTAACTATGAGGATTACGCCGTTATTTACGGCTTTGGCGAGTCGTTCGAGCGACTGTTCTATTCTAATCGCCATTCGCAGTCTATAAAAAAAATCGTCTACGGTACTGGATGTGATACTGTCTTCTCAAATAAAGTATCTTTAGAGCGGGTCACTGACTTTTTTGAAAAAGAAAAACTTTTGTGTATAAGTTCTTCCAGGTTAGCGTTGGCAACTTGGCGGTGTCAGATAGTATTTGCTGATTTAGTTATTGCGCTAGGCAATGATTTTGTTGCGGATACGTATAAGGAATACAACATTAATACAGTAGAGCCGATAAGCATTTTCTTTAAAAGTTCTTGTTTAGTTGACTTGGATAAGAAGGATTTTGCTGCGTCAAAGCGTAATTTTCTTTGGTGGGGTAGCGCAGGTGCTATTCACAAAGGTCTGGATTTAATAGTGCAATTGTTTGCTAAGAGGCCTGATATTAATTTGTATATCTGCGGGTATCGGAATGAATTCCCATTTGATGAGTATCTAGCACAGATACTTAGCCAGAATGCAAACATTACTAACGTTGGCTTCATAGATGTGGGCTCTGCCCAGCACGCTCATCTTCTAGAAAGCTGTGTTGCAACTCTGTTACCTTCTGCTTCCGAAGGAGGCTCCCCAGGAATTGTTAACTCTTGCGGTAATGCTGGATTAATACCCATTATTACAAAGAACTGTGGAGTAGACGTGCCGGATGAAGCGCAACAGTTTATCCTTGATGACTTGAAGGTAAACTCTTTAGAAGATAAAATAGATTTGCTTTTGTCATTGGATACCAATGTTATAAAAAAGATTAGCACTGTAACACAAGCTTACTTTCAGCAAGAGCACGATTTTGTGAAATACAAGTCTAAGTTAAAAAGTCTTATCTCCACAGTAGTTATTTAGGTAGTTTGTGTTTACTGCGACCAATAATACTTTGTTTCTATGATAGGTAAAATAAAAAAAATATACCGTTTTCTTAAATGGCATTATTTTTTGATGTCCAATGGGTATGATAAAAATAAAAAATACTATGTTCTGAAATATGGTATAGGTGACACTTACCTTGTTTCAACCCTATTACCATACATAGCTGGCGCGGAAAAAAATATTGTGTTGCTTATCGAAAAAAATAATCAACGCTTCATTCCAGCAATGTTTGATGAGCATGTTGAGGTAAAGCAGGCGGTTAATCTGCCTTATTCGATGATTGCAGAGTTTGGTAAAAGAGCTACTGGTCAGCCAGTTGTCCTTCACTCAGATTGGATAAGCGGATTGCCGTTGTCTAATCTGTTAGGTTATAAAAATTTTACCCTAATTGATGGGTATAAGTTAATGCTCGGTCTAGAATTGGGATTAGTTCCTGTTACGCCTAAAAATGATGCTATCTTATCTGAGGAGTTTGTAAGCCAAATAGCTGGTTATAAAAATCCGATTTTACTTTGTCCGCAGGCTAATTCTATCGCGACTGTTGAACCTGAATTTTGGCTTGAACTCGCAAAGTTTCTTAACAATAGAAGCTTTACACCGCTTTTCATGAATGATTCGCCTAGTAGTGAGTTTGCTAGTATATCATTTCCACTGAGCGAATCTATCCCACTATGTAATCAAATAAAAGGCATTATATCTCTAAGGAGTGGCTTTTGTGACTTAATATCCAACTGTAGTACAGCAAAAATAATCCTTTACCCTAAGATTAAATGGTACAGCGGTAGCTTGATACAAGGGTCTGGCTTGAATGCAATGGGTCTTTCAAAAGGAAATCTATTAGAAGTAGAGGTTTCTGACTTTGTAAATAATTCAAATCTTTTTAAACAAATTGAAGGCTTTCTAAATGAACAAGTTTGAATATTTCTCGAAACTGGCGCAGTATTCTCAGAATCTACTTGATAGATTGCCTATAGAACTCGAGCCTAAGCCTCTTAGCTATTGCCTTGGTATATTACAGCCAGAGGTAGAAAAGATAAAGGAGCAGGAAATAGTTGCTATCAATACAATACGTGCCGGTGAAACAGGTATCGCTACCTATGGCAATAGCAATGATTGGCAAGGATTGAATACCATAGGTATGCTTATGGATAGATTTACTATTCTCCTGATTAGAGAGTGGTCGTTGCGGCATAAAGCCAATAAAAATCCTGCGAAAGCTCAGGAAGTGTACGAGAAGCAAACGGTTGATATTATGAATGCCATGGCGCATGCAGCACCTGGCTCATCGGCACTCAATTCTAAGATTACGCATATTAAAGGTGGTGCAAATGCTCTCGATTGGGACGAAGCTTTTTACGGCCTGCTCACAATTAACTTGATACTCTGGGAATCGCAAGAGGTTCTTTATATCAAGGATATTAGTGTTCTTCCCAGTGAAGAATTGCGGGATTATATCTCCTGGTTCTCTCGCGGTAACATTGTTCGCAACGAGTATATACAGTTATGCGAAGAACTTTTCTGGAAGATTTAAGCTGAAAACTATATTTATATTATGAAGCCTAAAATTGGTATTATCGGAGCCGGCATATCAGGTATTTCTCTAGCAAAAATATTAGCTGATAAAGCTGATGTTACTGTTTTTGAGTATAAGCAAAAAGCTGGCGGGTTAATTAGCTGCGATAGAGTTGAGGATGTTCTGTACCACCGGGTAGGTGGTCACGTATTCAATTCAAAGAATACAGCTGTACTCGATTGGTTTTGGCAATACTTTGACAAGGATGCTGAATTTATTAAAGCCAATCGGTTTGCTAAGGTTTTCTTGAACGATATCCTCGTAAATTATCCGATTGAAGACCATGTCTATCAATTGGGTACTGAGTACGTTAACGAGATTGTGAATGATTTCCTATCGATAGCATCGGAAAGCAAGCATAAGGCTGAGATAAAAAACTTTGAGGACTTTCTGCTGAACAGGTTTGGTAAAACACTTTATAAGCTGTATTTTGAGCCTTACAATCGTAAGATTTGGAATACCGACCTGAAAGATGTGCCACTTGATTGGTTGGATGGGAAGCTTCCAATGCCCACCATCGATAAAATCATTAGCAATAATATTCTTCGTAAAGAAGAAGGGCAAATGGTGCACGCCACCTTTTACTATCCGATATATGGGGGTTCACAATTTATCATTGATAGATTGAGTGAAGGGTTGGATATAAAGTGCGGATATAAAGTTGAAAAGATTGAGTCGAGAAACGGTGTAGTATCCGTTAACGATGAATATCATTTCGATAAATTAATCTATACCGGTGACGTAAGAGCACTTTCCGCCATAGTACAAGGCAATGACGGGTTTAAGTCTTTGGAAAAAAGCTTAAGTGCATTAAAGTCGAATGGTACGACTAACGTGCTGTGCTCATGCGATAAAACGGAGCTGTCTTGGCTGTATCTGCCTGAGGTCAAGTATAAGGCCCACCGTATTATCTACACTGGCGGATTTTCTCAGACAAACAATGGTAGTCTTCCCGATAGTTCGTGCACGGTTGAGTTCTCCAACTACGCTAGCGTAGAGGAAATAGAGAGCGAACTTGCCAAATTGCCAGGTAATCTGAAGATGATTTCATATAATTATGAAGTTAACTCCTACGTTATTCAGGATACCGATACGAGGGAGTTAATTCAGGAAGCCAAGGACGAACTAAATAAAGACAATATATTTCTGCTAGGCAGATTTGCTGAGTGGGAGTATAATAATATGGATAAGTGCATAGAGTCTTCAATGGCTCTTGCAGAAACCTTATTATCTCACTAGTATTAGTGCTTTCGGGCGCGAGTAAAACCCATTGCTAGCTTACAATGGGTTTTGCTCGCGCCTGAAAGCATTAACGTCATATCAGTTGCTTTACAATAAAGTGGTTGTATATGACCGCTGAGCTGCTTTTCTTTTTTGGCGGCTGTAGTAACTATCTAGTATAGTTAGCTATGTTGGCAACGCAGTAGTGGTGCTGCTGTACACTTAGGTGCCGTTTAACTAAAGTTGTTAAAGGTTATTCCACTATGTTGGTTAGTATAGTAATTCCTTCATTTCAGCAAGCTTTCTTGTTAGAAAGAGCGCTCAAATCTATCGAGTCACAGCTATTTACCGACTACGAGATACTGGTGATGGACGGTGGGTCGAAGGATGACACTGCTACGGTGGTGGCTAGGTTTAGCCATTTGCCACTTAGCTTTTACTCGGAGAAAGACGCTGGCATTTATGATGCCATGAACAAGGGAGTTAAGCAGAGTAAAGGCGACTATATATACTTCATGGGTTGCGATGATAGATTAGCTTCGCCTGATACCCTACAGAAGGTATTTTCTGTCAAAAACATTACGGATAATCACGTTATATACGGTAACGTGCTGTTTCCTGAAAGTGGGCAGGTGTACTACGGAGAGTTTACTTATTATAAGCTCTACATCTATAATATATCTCATCAAGCCATATTCACTCGCCGAGAAGTGTTTGATAAGTTGGGCCTTTTCAATCTTCGCTACAAAGCTTTTGCCGATTATGAGTTTAATATGAGGTGGTTTGATGCACCAGATATTAAACGTAAATATGTGCCCATAACTGTAGCTATTTACGAAACCACTGGCTTTAGCTCACAGTATCACGATATTGATTTTGCGGCTGACCAATGGCAGTTAAAGAAAAAATACTTCCCTAAAATTGTCAGATACCTGGCTGTTAGGCAGGATAAATTTGCTTATAAAGCGATTGCTAAGCTGTTGACAGACAAAAGAATCGTTGCACTGAATTTCATGCGGGATTGGCTGGAATAGCGTCAAAATCGTGCGGTAGCTAGTTCTCTTTGTTACGCCTTACCCTATGCGGATACTATTTACAACCCCGGCCCTGACCATCGGCGGCATCGAGGTGTTAGCGCTCCGGTTTTCGGAGGCTTTTGGGGCCGCTGGCCACGACGTGACGCTCTACGACTTTAGCCCGCAGCGGCGGGTCGAGCCCTTTGTGGCGCAGTTCGACCAGTCGAAGTTTCGGATAGTAGGAATCAGTCCTAGAGCTTGGTGGTGGAAGGCAAATGCCCTGCTGGTAAAAACCCGGCTAAAACCCAACGGTATCTGGGAGGAAAGGGTAGAGCGTCATTTTGCCCGCTTTTTGGCCGACAACGAGTTTGATATTATCTGCTCGCTGTCTTTTCATGAAGACTACCGGGCCTGCCGCTACGCCCGGCCCAAAAACACGCCCGTAGTCGTATCCATGCACGGGGTGTACGAATACGCGGCACCCGAATGGCCCGAGCGGGCGCGGGCCATCTACGACTACACAAGTGCCATTACGTACTTGGCCGACAAAAACATGGCGTATTACTGGGCGCAGCCCTATTTCCGCCCCGAGATGCCCGCCGTCAAAATATACAACGGTACTAACCTGGACGAGCCCGTGCGAGAGGCGGTTACGAGAGCAACGCTGGGAATCGCGGCAGACGCCTTTGTCTACATTATGGTGGCGCGCGGCGTGAAGGAAAAAGGCTGGGAAGAAGCCATAAAGGCCTTCATGCAGCTTCGGCATCGCCACGCGCAAGCCACGCTGCTGCTGGTGGGCGAAGGCGAATTTTTGCAGGAGCTAAAAAAAGAGTACTCCGCTGAGCAGGGTATCATCTTTTATGGCCTGCACCCAAATCCCGTGCAATTGACCCAACTAGCCGACGTAGGGTTGCTGCCGACTTATTTCCCCATCGAGTCGCTACCCAACGTTATAATCGACTACTTGCGCTGCGGGCTGCCGGTAATAGCAACCGCCATTGGCGAAATACCCGAGATGCTGCGGGCGGCCGATGGGCAGCCCGCCGGCACCGTGCTACCGCTGCTGCCCGGCAACACGGGCGTGAGTGCTACCCTATTGGCCGAAGCCATGGCGCACTACCTCACGGATGCCGCCTTCTATCAGCAGCAGGCGGCGCGCGTGCGGGAAGTACGCGGCAAGTTTGACATCCGCACCTGCGTGCGCCGCTATACCGAGGTGTTTGAGCAGGTGCTCGCCCGCTAGGTATAGCTCGTTTTTGCTTTGGTCGGGGCCGCGTATTTGGCCCCTAGTACTAGCCTGCCGGCTGCTGTCGGCCAAGAAGCCAGCCCATGAAACTAGCCTTTATCTCGCTGATGAACGACGCGCCCTGGGGCGGCAGCGAAGCGCTGTGGTCGAAAACGGCGGCCCTGGCCCTGGCCCAGGGGCACCAGGTACTGATTACGGCCTACGAGTGGCCCACCCCCGCCCAGCCCCTGCGCGAGCTGGTGGCGGCCGGGGCCACGCTCTTCTACCGCACCCCATATAGCCCGCAGCTGCACAAGCGGCTGTGGCGGCGGGCGGTGCGGCAGTTTCAGCCCGCCTCGGCCGAGCTGCGGGCGCTTCAGGCCTACGCGCCCGACCTGATATTCGTGAACCAGGGCGGCGACAGCGACATTATCCACAAGGAGGATATTCGGGACTGGCTAACGTCGGGGGCCGTGCCCTACGTCATCATCTGCCACCTCTACCAGGACCCCATCAAGCGGAGTGCGGCCGAGCGGGCCACTATCTTGAAGGTGTACCAGCACGCGCGGCGGGTGCTCACCATTTCGGCCAAGCAAACGGCGGTGCTGCGGCGGCAGCTCGCCGATGCCCTGCCCAACTGCCAGGTGGTGCAAAACCCGCTGAACCTGCCCGCCCACATGCCCATGCCGTACCCGCCGGCCGGCCGGGTGCAGCTGGCCGTGGTGGCCAGCCTCGACGCCGACCGCAAAGGCCACGACGTGCTGCTGCAAGTGCTGAGCAGCCCCGCTTGGCAGGCCCGCGACTGGCAGTTAAATTTTTACGGCAAAGGCCCCGACCAGGCCTACTTGGAGCGGCTGGTGGCCTACTACCAGCTCGGCGGCCGGGTAGTTTTCCAGGGCCACGTGGCCGACAGCGCCGTTATCTGGCGCACCAACCATGCGCTTATTATTCCCTCGCGCATCGAGTCGGGGCCGATGGTGCTGGTCGAGGCCATGCTCAGCGGCCGGCCCGTGGTGAGCACCAACGTGGGCCTAGTGCCCGACTGGCTCGAAGACGGCGTAACCGGCTTTTTGGCCGAGGCCTCGCTGCCCGAGTCGCTGGCCGCCGCCCTGGAGCGGGCCTGGCAGGCCCAGGCCCAGTGGCCGGCCATGGGGCAGTGCGCCTACGAGCGCGCCCGCGCCCAGATACAGCTTGACCCGGCCGCCGAACTGCTGCAGTTGTTGCAGGAAGTGGCTGGGCGCTGAATACAATAGCCAGCTGACCACAAGTCCGAGTGGGCGGCCCGCCGCTGGCAACTGCCCAGGCTACGCGTGCCCCGCGTGCCCGACCGCCCCAGGCTGCGCGCCGAAACCGGCTGGCAGCCCCGGCTTACCTTTGCGCAGGCCCTGGCCCAAACCTGGGCCTGGTGTGCCCGGCAGCATTAGGCTGCCTTTTCCTAACGCTCCGTTTCATGCCTACTGCCGCGCGGCTGCGCATCGCTTTCCTCACCTCCACCGACCCGCGCGACCGCCGGGCGTGGTCGGGCCTGCACTACATGCTGGCCCAAACCCTGCAAAAGCACGTGGGCGAAGTCACCTACCTGGGACCGGTGAGCCTGCGCTATTTCTTCGCCCTCGGCGACCGGGTCAACAAGGTCGTTGGCCGGTTCAGCCAGGGGCGACGCTACCACTACAGCATTAGCGTGCTCTCGGCGCGGCTCTACGCCCGCCTTTTTGGCCGCAAGCTGCGCCAGGGGCAGTACGACCTGATTTTTGCCCCGGCCTCGTACACCGAGTTTTCGTACCTCGATACCAAGCTGCCTATCGTGTACTGCTGCGACTCCACCATTACGCAGCTCATCGACTACTACCCCGGCCTCTCCAAGCTGCTGCCCGTGTCGAAGCGCGAGCTGGCCTACATCGAGCAGCGCGCCATCGACCGGGCCGACCTGCTGGTGTATTCCTCGCACTGGGCCGGTAATTCGGCCATTAATGATTTCGGCGCGCCCGCCGAAAAAGTGGCCGTTTTTCCGTTCGGGGCCAACTTTCCCATCGTGCTCCCGCGCCAAGAAGTCATTCACCGCCAGCCCCGGCCCGGCCGGTGCGAGCTGCTGTTTGTGGGCGTGGAGTGGGTGCGCAAGGGCGGCGCCATTGCCTTCGATACGCTGGTGCAGCTCTGCGCGCGGGGCATCGACGCGCACCTCACCATTTGTGGCTGCGTGCCGCCCGCCGGCTTCGAGCACCCCAACCTCACCGTCATTCCGTTTCTCGATAAAAACGACCCGGAGCAGCTTAGCCGCATGGTGCAGCTCTACCGCAACGCCGATTTCTTCCTGCTGCCCACGCGGGCCGAGTGCGCGGCCATCGCCTTCTGCGAAGCCAGCTCGTTCGGCGTGCCGTCCTTCACCACCGACACCGGCGGCATTGCCGACTTTGTGGAGAATGGCGTGAACGGCTACCGCCTCAGCCTGGCGGCGGGCGGGCCGGAGTTTGCGGCGGCCATTGCGCAGGTGCTAGCTGACAGTGAGCTCTACCAGCGGCTGAGGGTAACATCGCGCGACCTCTATGAGGAAAAACTAAATTGGGATGCCTGGGGAGTAAGTGTCAATAAGCTGCTCAAGAGCAGATTCAAACACACAGAGACTGGTTAAGCATGGTATAGCATAATTATAAAATCGATGTACGCAGTATAATAACACTACCTAAAGCTGCCTCTTCTCATGTCGACGTATAATCCTTGCCTTGTAATTATATTTAATCATAAATACGATAAAAATATTAGTAGGCTGGAAGAGCTGTATTCGCCTCGGTTTAAGAATATTTACTTTCTGGTTCCTTTCTATACTGGTGATAATCCAAGAGTGATTCCGGTATACGAAAGCTCTTACTATTTTCAGGGATACTTAGCGCAAGGCTATACGACCTTCTACCGGCCCGAATTCACGCACTATTTCTTCATTGGCGATGACCTGATAATAAATCCAGCTTTAAACGAAGCTAATTATGCCGAATTGTTGGGTCTGGAAGAAGGAGCGGCTTACCTGTCCGAAATACTCACCCTGCACGGGCCGGGAGACGAATTAGACCCAACTTCGCCTACGCAACGCTTTTGGAGCCATACGATTGAAGGAATTAATTTTTATGGAAATCGGCTGGGAAGTGAGACGAAGCACGAAATTCCTTCCTACGAAGAAGCCATTCAACGGTTTGCCGCGCACGGAATAGAAATTAAACCGCTTAGCTACGGTAATATATTTGGCCCCCTTACTGTGCCACGTAGCGTTGACCAAACAATAAAAACTGTCAGAAACCTGTGGACGTATTACCGGTCGTGGCGGCATCGCAAAGTGCGGGGCAATAAGCATCAGTTGCAGCTGCAATACCCGCTGGTGTTTGGCTATTCAGATGTCATTATAATTCCTAGCCAGATAGTTCAAAATTTCTGCCATTTATGCGGGGTGTTTGCCGCAATGGGCTTATTTGTAGAAATGGCCATTCCTACTGCCCTGCTACTTAGCACCACTACTATACTAACCGACAAAAACTCAAAACTCAAAGGAAAACCACTTTGGGGAAACGATATTACAAAGCTAGAAGAGGAGTATAATCTTGATATGGAAGCAATGCTGGCTGATTTTCCTAAAACGCAGCTTTTTTGCCATCCCGTAAAATTATCGCGTTGGAAGTAAGCTGCTTGTCGAGCTACGTTTCATATTTAGTAAGGGGAATAGCTAAAGCAGCTGTATTTAGAAATAGTGTAAGTGCCTTGCTTGATTTAATAGCATGAAGGCTTCGCCCAGCTTTAAGTGATTTTAGATGTTAAGCGCTATTCAAAAATTAGACCGCCGACTCTTCTTTCCTTTTCTCAAGGAAGCGGAAAGCGAGAAGTATCGCGTCGAGCGCACTACCATCCGCTACGACTACCACCCCGATACGCTGCGCCACGCGCCGGCCGTGCTGCGCGACTACTTCGAGCAGTGCACCAAAAACTGGGACCTCGACCGCTTTCACTACCACTACACCCGGCCCTGCACCATCGAGCCGACGCTGGGCTACGCCGTCACCCGCCAGCAGCAGCTGATTCCGCAGTCGCTCTGGAACACCTACGTGCACCGGCTCAAGCCGTCGTTTCTCAAATACCTGCTGGCTCGCCGCCGGGTGCTGCGCCTCAAAACCGCCCTGCCGCTGCACTACGGCTGGGGCAACTACTGGCACTGCTACAATGACATACTAGGGGCCGTGCGCCGGGCCGACGCGGCCGGCCTGCCCCCGGATACGCCCCTGCTCATCCCGGAAGGCCTGCCCAAAATGCCGTTTTTTCAGCAGCTGCTGGCCCTGAGCCCGGCGCTGCAAGCGCGCAACTGGGTAGTCCAACACGCTGATACCAACGTGGTGTGCGAGCAGGCGCACTTCTTCGCTACCTTTTGGGACCACCGCGAAAACTTCGACGCGGTGCTCGACTACATCGGCTTCCGGGAAAACCTGCGCCAGGAGCCCGCCGGCCACGACCGTATCTTCATCGGCCGCAAGCCCGGCCGGGGCCGCAATATTCTCAACATGAGCGAGGTGCGCGCCGTGCTAGACAAGTACGAGTTTGCCTACGTAGAGTGCGACGAGCTGAGCGTGCGCCAGCAAGTAGACGTGTTTCAGCACGCGGGCTATGTCATCGGCATTCACGGGGCGGGCCTCACCAACATCATTTTCCGGCAAGACCGGCCGCTCAAGCTGCTAGAGATTTTTTCGGCGCAGTACCTCAATCCCTGCTACTACTGGCTGTGCGTGCAGTACGGGTTCGACTATTTCGGGCTGGTGGGCTCGAAGCCGCCCGAAACCGGTAGTATCGGCAACTTCACGATTGACATCGCGGAGTTTGAAAACCAGCTAATCGCCATGCTGCGCTAATGAACGCCGCCGATATAAATAAGCTGGCTGCTGGTTGCTATCGCAAATTTCGGGTTAGTGTACCCTGGCCTGACAACCGCTATCGTTATTCTCTTAGGTAACAGTTGCTATAAAACAAGTAAGCTGAATATGCTGCAAAGGAATTACACAATTGATGCGTTTCGAATTATTGGGGCTTTCTGCGTAGTTGCGCTGCATTCACCTCTGGGCTCGCTGCCAAATGCGCTTGCGCTGGCCATAAGGCTTGGCTCACGTTGGGCAGTACCTTTCTTTTTCATGGTGAGCGGCTATTTCGTGGCCCAAAAACTGCGCACTACCAAAAGCTTAAACATAAGCGCCGCTACAAATAATCTATTGGCGATACTTATCGTAGTAAACCTGTTCTATTGCTTGTTTTATGTGCTGGATAATAATCCGGCCACGAATATCAAGCTCACTTTCATTGGGTTGATAATTGGACAGTCTGGCCATCTCTGGTTTATTGGGTCGTCTATCCTGGGATTGCTCGTGCTGCAATACTTGGCCAGCCGCTATTCTGATAAGACATTGCTGCTGGTAGCGCTCGGTGTGCTGTTATTTATCCTGATTGGCGATGGCTATTCGTCCCTTTCTTCTATTACTATTCAGTACGAGGTAGCGCGTTATCTTACTTCGATACCGTTTTTGTTAATTGGTTTTCTGCTGGCTCGCCAGGAGCGTGTACTTGCTCAGTTGTCGGTTAAAGCCTGCGTAGCCATTGCCATTAGCGGGTTATTAATCGAAGGGGCCGAAGCTATTGCCTTATACAAGGCTTTTGGGGCCGGGCCGCACAACCAGGAATTACTCGTCGGTACTTGCTTGCTTGCGGTGGGGTTGTTTTGCCTAAGCTTAAAGTTTGTAACTGTTCAGGAGAATGCTTTGTCAAAAGCAGGTAAAACGTATTCGTTGCTGATATACCTCTATCACCCCATTGTTATTTCTATTCTGTTTGCCAAGATTGACTTGGGCCATTACAATAGCTATGCGTATTGGGTTAGCCCGCTGCTGGTTTTTGGCAGCTTGCTGCTAGTGCTAAAGCTTATTCATAGATTCTCGCAGCCAACTTTCAAAGTTATCAGTGGCCTCTAATGCCAGTAGTGCCTGGCAGGCCGTAAAGTATTCTTAAAGATTCGATTATCGTCAATGACTATCCTAATTACCCTCGAAGACCTGCGCACGGGCGGCGCCCAGGTATTTGGGCTGCGCCTGGCGCAGGCCCTGCACCAGCGCGGCCACCAGGTGCACCTCTACAGCCACTACGCGCCCTACGTGAACCACCCGCTGGTGCGCCAGATAGCGCCCGACGTGCCGGTGCTGAGCTTCGAGGCCGGCGTGCCGGGGCTCGACTGGCTCACGCTGAAGGCGCAGGGCGTGTTTCGGCGGTTGGGGCGCGTGTTTGGGTGGCGCGAGCAGCTGGTGGCGCGGCACCTGCGCCGCACCCTGGAGCGGCTGCGGGTGGAGGTCGTCAACTCGCACATGATAAAATCGGACTACGTGGCTACGGCCGCCGGTGCGGCCGCCCACCCGGCCGTGCCGGTCGTCATTACCATGCACGGCTGCTACGAAGAGTTTTTGCACAAGCCTACCGAGCCCGAAGTCACCTTGAAGTCGCGCGTGGCGCTGCAAGAGGCGGCCGGCGTGGTGTACCTGACGGCCAAAAACCTGGAAATATTCTCGGTGCCCGGCGTGCGCCCGCTGGCCGATATGCCGCACGCGCAGATTTACAACGGCTTTGAGGGCCGGTTTTCGCCGCCCGAGCAGCTGCCGAGCCGGGCGCAGCTGGGCATCGGCGCGGCCGATTTGGTGTTTGGGATGGTGGCGCGGGGCATTCCGCAAAAAGGCTGGCAGTACGCCCTCAATTCTTTTGCGGAATTGAGTAAAGACTTTCCGCAGGCGCACCTGATTTTGGTAGGCAGCAGTGACTACCTCGACGGCCTGCGGGCCGCCAACACCAACCCGCGGGTGCATTTCGTGGGTTTCGCGCCCAACCCCATCGACTGGGTGCGGCTCTTCGATGTGGGCCTGCTGCCCAGCTACTTCGCCTCCGAAAGCCTGCCCAACTGCGTGGCCGAGTACCTGTTTTGCGGGGCGCCGGTGGTGGCCACCCGCATCGGCGAGATTCCGCAGATGCTGGCGGTGCCGGGGCAGGGCCTGGCCGGCGCGCTGGTCGAGCAAAATGGCCAGGGCCTCACCGACCCGGCCGCCCTCACGGCCGCCCTGCGGGCCTACCTCACCAGCCCCGCCCTGCTGGCCGCGCACAAGGCCCTGGCCGCACAGTGCTTCGACAAGTTTCGGATGGAGCGCTGCGTGGCGGCCTATGAGGCGCTATTTGGGCAGGTGGCGGGCGCGGGCGCGGGCCCTGGGCGTTAATTTTGGGGCCAAAATGCCTGCCTGGGGCTGCGGCGCCGGCTACGTGACTTATTACTAAAAAAACTATGGCGATAGCGAAAGCGCGCCCGCGCTTATTAATGATTATCCCCAACCGGGGCATGGGGGGCGCGCAGCGGGCGTTTCACGACCACGGCGTGGCGCTGCGCGAATACTACGACGTGACAGAAGTCATCTTCAACGAAGACGAGCCCGACCTCTACCCGAGCGGCAACCCCGTGCGCAGCCTCGGCGTGCCGGGCGGCGGCAGTCCGCTGGCCAAAATGCAGCACTTTTACCGGCGCGTGCAGCGCCTGCGGGCGCTGAAGCGCGAGCTGCGCTGCGACGTGGCCATCAGCCACCTCGAAGGGGCCGACTACGTGAACCTGCTCAGCAAGGGCCGCGAAAAAGTGCTGCTCATCATTCAGGGCTCGAAGGTGCACGACGGCGAAATCAAGGGCGCGCTGGGCGTGCTGCGCAAGCGCCTGCTCATGCCCTGGCTCTACCAGCGCGCCGATAAGGTGGTGACCGTCAGCCGCGACATCATCCCGGAGATGGCGCAGGAGTTTGGCGTGCCGGCCCACAAGCTCTCGGCCATCAACAATTCCTTCGACGTGGAGGCCGTGCGCGCGCGCAGCCTCGAGCCGCTCGATGCCGCCACCCAGGCCGTGTACGCGGCCGCGCCGGTGCTGGTGACGTCGGGCCGGCTGGCCATCCAAAAAAACCAGGCCCCGCTGCTCGACGTGTTTGCGGCCTTGCTGCGGCAGCAGCCCGCCAAGCTGGTCTTTATCGGCGATGGCGGCCTGCGCACCGAGCTGGTGCAGCGCGCCCAGGCGCTGGGCCTGCGCGTGTACCAGGCCTGGAACGCCGCCGAGCCGCTCACGCCTGACCACGACGTGTACTTCGTAGGCCTACAAGACAACCCGTTCAAGTACATCCGGCCCGCCCAGGTGTTCGTGTTTCCGTCGGCCTGGGAGGGTTTTCCGCTGGCACTGGGCGAGGCCATGACCTGCGGCATCGCCTGCGCCACCACCGACTGCCCCACCGGCCCCCGCGAAATGCTGGCCCCCGATTCGCCCATTCCGGCCCGCCCCATCGCCCAGGCCGAGTGGGCGCCCTACGGCGTGCTGCTGCCCCTGCTGCCCGCTACCGGCCCCGACGCGCCGGCGCAGGCCGAGTGGGTAGCGGCCCTGCAACAGCTGCTCGCCGACGCCCCGCTGCGCCAGCAGCTGGCCGACCAGGCGTACCAGCGCGCCGTCGATTTTTCGCATCAGCGTACCTTTCAGCGGTGGCGGCAGCTCATCGACCAAACCCTAGCTGCCCCCGCTTCATGAGTGTAGCCTCGCCCGCGCTGGCCCCCGGCCCGCCGCCCGCCGCGCCCCGTGCGCCCCGCGTGTTCTTTCCCAACCTCGACGGGCTGCGCTTTTTGGCCTTCTTCGCCGTCTTCTTGTTCCACTCGTTCTACACGCCCGATGCCAACATCGCGGCCAGCCCCCTCTACCAGGTGCCGCACCAGCTCACCCGCGTCGGCGATTTGGGGGTGAATTTCTTTTTCGTGCTCAGCGGCTTCCTCATTACCTACCTGCTGCTCAGCGAAAAGCAGCTGACCGGGCGGGTAGCCATCGGCGCGTTTTACATGCGGCGCGTGCTGCGCATCTGGCCGCTGTACTTCGTGGTGGTGTTTATCGGGTTCGTGGTTTTTCCGTGGCTAAAGGCGCGTTTTGGGCTGCACGGCTTGCAGGAAACCGCCCGGCCCTGGTACTTCTTCACGTTTTTGGTCAATTTCAACAACCTCTACCATGGCAGCCAGACGCCCACGCTCACGCTGCTGTGGTCGGTGTCGGTCGAGGAGCAGTTTTACCTGGTGTGGCCGCTGCTGGTGGCCGCCACGCCGGCGCGGCGCATGGGCTGGCTCTTCGGGGGCGTGCTAGCCCTCAGCCTGGGCTTCCGCTTCTGGCACCTGCACGACGACCCCACCTGGATGTTCCGGCTCTACGGCCTGCACACGCTGAGCCTCATTGGCGACATGGCGCTGGGCGGGCTGGTGGCCTGGCTTTGCTTCCGCGACGACCGCCTGACCTCGGCCGTGGCGCAGCTGCCGCGCTGGGCCATCGGGCTGGGCTACGTGGCGGGCGTGGCCCTCATCTACGGCCGCGACGTGCTCTGGCACGTGCCCGGCTATCCAGCCCTCGACCGCCTGGTGCTGGCCTGCTTTTTTGCCTTCGTGCTACTGGAGCAGAATTACGCCCGCCATTCATTCATCAAAATGTCGCAGCTGCGGCTGCTTTCGTACTGGGGCACCTACACGTATGGGCTTTACTGCCTGCACTTTCTGGCCCTGCTGGCGGCCTACCAGCTGCTGCACCGCCTGGGGCTGAACGGCACGCCGCTGGGCGTGGTGCTCGGCGACAATGCCGTGGCCCTGCTGCTGGCGCTGGCCATCAGCTGGGTCAGCTTCAATTTCTACGAAAAGCCGTTTCTGAAATTCAAGAACCGCTTCGCCTTTATCAAACACTAGCCCTACGCTACTAATAGCTCGCTGCGCCCTAGCGTATGACCAACATTCTGTTACTGATTTCCAACCTGGGCCTGGGCGGCGCGCAGCGGGTTTTTCACGACCACAGCGTGGAGCTGGGGCGGCATTTTGCCGTCACGGAGGTCGTGTTTAACCTCGACGGCGGCAACGTGTACCCCAGCTCCAACGAGCTGGTGAGCCTCGACGTGGCCGGCGGCGGCAGCCCGCTCAACAAGGTGCGCAATTTCTGGCGGCGCATCGAGCGGCTCAAGGCCCTGAAGCGCGTGCGCCGGCCGGCCGTGTGCATCAGCCACCTCGAAGGGGCCGACTACGTGAACCTGCTCAGCAAAGGCCCCGAAAAGGTGATACTGTGCGTGCACGGCTCCAAGCTGCACGACCAGAACATCCAGGGCGCGGTGGGCTGGCTGCGCAAAAACGTGCTGCTGCCCGCCCTCTACAACCGCGCCGACCGCATCGTGACGGTGAGCCGCGACATCGTGCCCGAGCTAGTCGAGGGCTTTGGCGTGAAGCCCGAAAAGCTGCTGACCATCAACAACTTCTTCGAAGTAGCCCAGGTCGAAGCCAAAAGCCACGAGCCGCTGTCGGCCACCGAGGCGGCGGTGTACGCGGCCGGCCCGGTGCTGGTCACGGCGGGCCGCCTCACCATCCAAAAAAATCAGGCCCCGCTGCTCGACGCCTTTGCCGCCCTGCTGCCGCGCCGCGCCGCCCGGCTGGTATTCGTGGGCGACGGCGAGCTGCGCGAGGCCCTCGTTACCCACGCCCGCGCCCTGGGCTTGCGCGTGTTCGCGGCCTGGGAGCCGGGCGCCACGCTCACGCCCGACCACGACGTGTACTTCCTGGGTATGCAGCAGAATCCGTTTAAGTACCTGCGGCCGGCCACGGCCTTCGTGTTTCCGTCGGCCTGGGAAGGCTTCCCGATGGCCCTGGGCGAGGCCATGATATGCGGCCTGCCCGTGCTGAGCACCGACTGCCCCACCGGCCCCCGCGAAATGCTGGCCCCCGCCACCACGGCCCCCGCCGCGCCCCTGCGCCAGGCCGAGCGCGGTACCTACGGCCTGCTGCTGCCCATGCTCACGCAGCCCGCCACGCTGGCCGTCGACCTCGGCGTGTGGACCGACGCCCTGGCCACCCTTTTGGCCGACCCCGCCGAGCAGGCCCGCCTGGGCCAGCTGGCCCGCCAGCGGATGCAGGATTTCACCCGCGAGCGCATCGCCAGCCAGTGGGTGGCGCTGGTCAATGAGCTTGCCCACCCGTAAGCCATCACGGCGGCGCATTCTGATTTTATAAGCCCTATGGCCACTAGTTTGAAAACCACCCCGGCCCGGCCCGTCGTGCTGGTAGTCGATAATTCGCGGGCCGTGACGGGCGCACTCAACGCCATGCGCCACGCCACCGGCCCGCTGCAAGCCAGCGGCCAGTGGCAGTTTGCCTACGTGCTGCCCACCGGCAGCGCCGGCCGCGCCGTGCTCGCGGCCGACGGCTACCCGGTGTACGAGCTGCCGTTCGTGGAAATCAGCCGCCGCAAGCTCGACCTACTGCTCTACGGCCCCATGCTGCTGCTCAATGGCTGGCGGCTGCACCGCCTGGCCCGCCGCGCCGGCGCTAGCATCGTGCACCTCAACGACTTTTATAACCTCACCGGCTACGTGGCCCGGCTGCTCAGCCTGGGCCGGCTGCGCGTAGTCACGCACGTGCGCTTTTTGCCCCAAAGCCTGGTGCAGCCGCTGGCGCGCACCTGGCGCTGGCTGGCCGAGCGCGCCGCCAGCCGGGTAGTGTGCGTGTCGCAGGCCGTGGGCCGGTATTTTGGCGCCCCCACCGTGCGGGTGGTGTACGACCCGCTGCCCGGCCCCGAGCGCCACGCCGTGCCCACCCACCCGCCGCGCCCCGATGGCACCGTGCAGTTGCTCTACCTCAGCAACTACATCCAGGGCAAAGGCCAGGATTTGGCCCTAAAAGCCTTCCAGCAGGCTTATGCCCAGGACAATCGCCTGCGGTTGCGCTTCGCGGGCGGCGACATGGGCCTGGCCAAAAACCAGGAATTCCGGCAGCAATTGGAGGCCGCCGCCGCCCAGGCGGGCCTCGGCGATGTGGTGCAGTTCGGCGGCTTCGTGACCGATACGGAGGCCGCGATAAAGGCCGCCGACATCGTGCTGAATTTCTCGGAGTCGGAGTCGTTTTCGCTTACCTGCTTGGATGCGCTGTTCTTCGGCACCCCGCTCATTGCCAGCGACTGCGGCGGCCCGGCCGAGCTCTTCGAGCACGGGCGCTCGGGCCTGCTAGTGCCCAACCGCGACGTGCCCGCCATGAGCGCGGCCATCGTGCGGCTGGCCGGCAGCGCCGAGCTGCGCCAGCAGTTCGTGCCCGTCGGCCGCGCCTACGTGCGCCAGAAATTCGCCCCGGCCCACACCTACCAGGCGCTGGCCGCCCTCTACCGGCAGGTGCTGGGTGGGGGAGGGGCGTAGCGGCGGGCGTACCTTTGCGGCTCTATCGCCGACTTTACCCAGCTAGTTTTGCGTATCCTTTTCGTGGTTCCCTACCCGCCGGGGCGGGCGCCGTCGCAGCGCTTCCGGTTCGAGCAATACCTGGATTTATTGCCCGCGCGCGGCCACCAGTACCACGTGGCGCCCTTCCTGAGCGAGGCCACCTGGCAAATTATTTACAAGCCCGGCCAGACGCTCGCCAAGGTGCTGGGCATTTTGGCGGGTTTTGGGCGGCGGCTGGCGCTGCTGGCTTCCGTGCCCGGCTACGACGTGGTTTTCATCCACCGCGAGGCCGCGCCCATCGGCCCGCCCGTGCTGGAGTGGCTGATGGCCAAGGTGCTGCGCAAGCGTATTATCTACGATTTCGACGACGCCATCTGGCTGAAAGACCCGGCCGCCGACGCCGGCCTTATCGGCCGGCTCAAGTACCAGCAGAAAATCGGCAGCCTGTGCCGCTGGGCCTGGAAAAACAGCTGCGGCAATGCCTACCTGCGCGATTACGCCCGGCAGTTCAACCCCAGCGCGCTCATCAACCCCACCACCCTCGACACTGACCGCCTACACAACCAAGTGCGCGACCAGCGCCAGGCGGGCCGCCTCGTTATCGGCTGGACGGGCACCCACACCACCCTGCGCCACCTCGACCTGATTTGGCCCGTGCTGCGCCAGCTCGAAGCCGAAGGCCACGACTTCGAGTTTTGCGTGATTGCCAACCAGCCGCCGCCCGACCCCGGCCTGCGCGGCTTCCGCTTCCGCCCCTGGCGCAAGGATACCGAAATCGCCGACCTGCTCACCTTTCACGTGGGCCTGATGCCCTTGGTAGATGACCCCTGGGCACGGGGCAAGTGCGCCTTTAAGGCGCTGCAATACATGGCGTTGGGCATTCCGGCGCTTGTCTCGCCGGTGGGCATGAACACCGAGGTAGTGGCCGACGGCCAGAATGGCTTCGTGTGCGACACGCCCGCGCAGTGGTACGCCGCCTTGCAGCAGCTGCTGGCGCAGCCGGCGCTACGGGCGCAGCTCGGGGCCGCCGCCCGCCGCACCATCGTGGAGCGCTATTCGGTGCAGTCGAATACCCCCAATTTTATCGCCTTATTCGAAGCCCCGCAGCCCGCCTAAATGACGACCAATCGCCCGCCCGCCGCCCCCGGCACCTTCGTGATTTCGCTCGATTTTGAGCTGATGTGGGGCGTGCGCGACCTGCAAACCAAGGAAACTTACGGGGCCAACGTGCTGGGCGCGCGGGTGGCCATTCCGGCCATGCTAGCCTTGTTTGAAGAGTTTGGCCTGCACGTAACCTGGGCCACGGTGGGGCTGCTGTTTTTTGGCAAGAAAACCGACCTGCTGGCCGGCCTGCCCGCCCGCCGCCCGGCCTACACCGATGCCAACCTCTCGAACTACGTGGCCCTGCCCGAACTCGGCCCCGATGAGGCCGCCGACCCTTATTACTACGGCCACGAGCTAGTAGCGCAAATAAGCCGGGTTCCGGGGCAGGAAGTCGCCACGCACACGTTTTCGCACTACTACTGCCTGGAGCCGGGCCAGACGCCCGCCGACTTTCGGGCCGACCTGGCGGCCGCCGTGGCCGTAGCCACGCAGCAGGGCTACCAGCTCCGCAGCCTGGTTTTTCCGCGCAACCAGTACAACGCAGCCTACCTCAGCATCTGCCAGGAGCTGGGCATCACGAGCTACCGCGGCAACGAGGCCGCCTGGATGTACCAGAAGCAGAGCGAAGCCGCCCAAACGCCCTGGCAGCGCGCCGCCCGCCTGCTCGATGCCTACGTCAGCGTCTCCGGCCCCAATACCTACAAGCCAGCCGAAATTGCTAAGAATAAGCCATTTGACATCCCGGCCAGCCGGTTTTTGCGGCCGTGGTCGGGGCGGCTGGCGCCGCTGGAAGGGCTGCGCCTGCGCCGCATTTTGGGCGGCATGACGCACGCCGCCCGGCACGGCGAGGTATTCCATCTGTGGTGGCACCCGCACAATTTTGGGGCGAACCTGCCGCAGAACATGGCCGTGCTGCGTCAGATTGCCGAGCACTTCTGGGCGCTGCAACGCCAGTATGGCTTCCGCACGCAGACCATGGCCGAGCTGGCCGATGAGCTGGCCTATCTATCGGCTAAGTAGTTCTGTCTGATTTTATCCTGCGCTGGATGTAGAGACGCATCTTTGCGTCTCCCGTTATTCAGCTCGTCTGACGCGAGACGCGAGGATGCGTCTCTACACCTAGCGATACATGGCCCTACTGGCCTGTCTGTCTTATTGCGTATGCCTCCTGCTTCCAAAAAAATCGTCATTCTGGCCGGCCCCGGCGAATCTACGGACATCCTCTTCCACTACCTCGACCAGGAGTTTGGCGTGCACCGCATCATCGTGGAGACGCCCGTGAGCCAGCGGCAGCTGCTGAAGCGCAGGGCCGAAAAGCTGGGCTGGCCGGTGGTGGCGGGCCAAATACTTTTCAAGCTGCTGGTGGCCGGGCCGCTGGGGCGCCGCTCGCAGGCGCGGCAGGCCGCCATTCGGGCGCAGCACGGGCTGCAAGCCCGGCCGCTGCCCGCCGACCGGCTGAGCGCCGTGCCCTCCGTCAATTCGCCCGAATGCATTGCCCTGTTGCAGGAGTTGCAGCCCGACGTGGTGGTGGTGAATGGCACCCGCATCATCGCCAAAAAGGTGCTCACCAGCCTCAAATGCCCGTTTTTGAATACCCACGCCGGCATTACGCCGCTGTACCGGGGCGTGCACGGCGGCTACTGGGCCCTGGCCAACAACGACCCCGCGCACTGCGGCGTGAGCGTGCACCTGGTCGATGCGGGCATCGACACGGGCGGCATCCTGTATCAGGCGCTTATCCAGCCCACGCCCGACGATAATTTCACTACTTACCCGCTGCTGCAACTGGCGGCCGGCCTGCCGCTGCTGGCCCAGGCCGTGCGCGACGCGCTGGCCGGCACGCTGCGCTTGCAGCCCGCCCCGGCCGGTGAGTCGCGCCTGTGGTCGCATCCCACGCTGAGCGAGTACCAGGCCGCCCGCCGCCGCAACGGCACCAAGTAGCTACTACGCTGCTACGTTGGCTTTGCCCCTGGGGCAGAGCTGCTTAGCGCAGGGCCGGCCGCAGGGCTGGCGCGGCGGCCCGCCGTTTGGCGGGCTCACTCATGCTGCGGGTGATGAGCAGCCCGCACAGATAGAAAGGCATGAGCGGAATTTTGTAGCGCACCAGCGTGCCGAAATTGGACGTGGAGGTGCCCACGGCGAACGCGAAAATCAGCGAAAACACAAAGCACAGCGTGAGCACCGGCGTGGTACTGATGAGGCGCAGCGTTCGAAAAAGGCCGTTGCGGTACAGAATGTTGAGGGTAAACCACAGAAAATACAACGCCTCGATGGCCGAGAGCAGCATCACCGGGTTGCGGGCTTCCCACAAGAAGGGCCGGAACAGCGACACGAAAATGGCCTGGGGCGCCAGCTTGACCATGCTGCCGAGCGAGCCGTCGAGTTTGCCCAGGTTGTAGGCCGAGCCTTGCTGCGCCACGCTCACTTGGTAGAGGTACTCGGAGGTGATTTTGCTGCGCTCCCCGATTTTGTCGAGGTCGAAGCGGTCGTCGCCGGCCGTGAGGCGAGTGGCGGCAAAAAACGCCAGCGCGCCGCCCACCGCGAAAAACAACGGCTTGGCCACCAGCCGCACCGTGGAGTTGCGGATGCGGGCGTTGTTTTCGTTGACCACCCACAGCAGGGCCGGCGGCAAAAAAGCCAGCAAAATGTAGATTTTGGTGGCCACGATGGGCACCACGGCCAGAAACGCGATGATAAAGCAGCGCAGCAAGTCGCGCTTCTCAACGGCCCCGCGGTAGAAGGCGTAGAAAATCCAGCCCAGCGCGCCCAGGCACAGCGAGTCTTTCATGAGGCCCGAGCCCCAGAAAAAAACCGACGGAATAAAAAACACGGCCACCGCCAGCTCCTTGTAGATGGCGGGCCGAATCTTGGCAAACGTCATGTACATGGCCCAGATGCCGCTGAAGCTGACCAAGGCAAAAAACAGGCCCGTTACGGTGTAGGTGTTGAAATCGAGCAGGGCAAAAAAGGCCGCCACGCGCAGCACGAAATACTCGTTGCTGCCGCGCCCAAACCACGGAATCTGGTCGGCGTACTTGGCAATGCTGGGGTCGTAGTCGCCGTTGGTAGTCAGCAGCTTAAAGCCCGCCGCAAACGAATCGCCGAAGGCGTGGTAAATGACGCCAGCCTGGTCGTAGTAGTTGATGGTGTCGCCCCCGTTGTAGTAGTACGTGTAGATAAGCCCGAGCGCGATGGCGCCCACAAACTTGAGCGTGAGCGCCGGAATAAAGTAGCGCCGGGTGTACGCATTGGTGACCTGGCCGCGCACCGCAAACGCGAGGCCGTAGAAAATACCCAGGTAGATGGGTGTGAGCAGCAAGTCGTTGAGGCCAAGCGCCATGGGTTACCCTTTGTTTTTCTTGAGCCAGGCCTTGGCCTCCTTGTACTGCGGCGACTTGTGGTCGGCCTTGTCGGCCACCACCGAGTAGTAGCGCTTGGCGCCGGCCTTGTCGCTGGTTTGGTCGGCGAGCTTGGCCAGGCTGGCGTTGGCGAAGAGGTAAAAGCCGCCCTCGGTTTCGCCGTTGCTTTCGGCAAACACGATGCAGCGCTGGTAGTAGTCCTTGGCCTTGGCCACGTCCTTGTATTTGAACTGCATGAGGTAGCCCAAAAAGTAGCTGGCGTAGCGGCCGCTGGCCGCCTCGTAGCCGGGCATCCCCACGCTTATTTTCTCCAGAATGTCCTTGCTCAGGCGTTCGCACTCGGCAAACTGCGCCTGGTCGAAGCAGAGCAGGGCGTAAAAGCGCTCGAAATAGCCGTTGTCGGGGTACTTCTTGGCCAGGGCCTGGGCCATGGGCAGCGCCGAGCCCGTCTGGTGCTCGTCGTTGTGCAGCAGCTTCATGAGGAACACGCGGGCCTCGACGCCAGTATAAAAGGCGTTGTCGGCCACCGTACGCAGCTGCTTCAGTCCCAGCTGCTTATCGCCCTTCGGGAAGAACAAAAGCACGGGCTTGAGCAGCGGGTAGTTCTCGGGAATCCAGATGGAGTAGTAGTTGAATAGCGCGTCGCCAAACAAAAACTCGGGGCTCAGGCCGTTGGCTTCCTTGCTCTTTTGCAAGTAGTTGAGGGCGCGCTTGCTGCTGAAGGTGGCTCGGCGCCAGTTGTGGCGCTCGGCATTGAGGCGGGCGTCGAAGCCATTGGCGGCCGACAGGAAAAAGTACGCCTCATAGTTGTTGGGGTCGGCCTTGGCGAGCTGCTCGCTGTAGGTATTGGCCGTGTCCATGTAGGCAAAGAAAATCTTGTCGTACTGCTTGGTCTGGAAGTTGGTGGGCATGATTTTCCACCAGTTGCTGAGGCCCATGAGAAAGTACGGCATGGGGTGGTGCGGGTAGCGCCGGCGCAGCGACCGAAATTGCTTTTCGGCCTTGTCGTACTTGAAGTTATAGAGGTTTTGCACCGCGCCATCCAGCTCCAGCTGAATGTCTTTGTCGAGCAGCAGCCAGCCTTTGGTGTCGGTGTTGGGCAGCACGTCCACGTTGCCCAGGTCCACGTTGCGAATCGGCGGCGTCTTAATAGCGCTCGTGTCCTGCTGCGCCTGGGCATAGCCAGGGGCCAAGGAGCCAAGCAGGAGCAGCAGCAAAAACAGGCGCGAAAACCGAAACGGGGTGGGCATAGAAAAAATAAAATCGACGGGAAGCCACCGCGCCGCGCCCCAAAGGCGCACTGCGGCCCTACGAAAGTACGGCGGCAAACCTAGCTTTGACGGGTTTTTGGGCATACGTATCAGGAATGCAATTACTTCAAACGCTCTGCGAATTTCCGGCCCCATCGGGCGAGGAGGCCGGCCTCACGCGCTTCGTGCTCGACTACGTGCGCCAGCACGCGCCCACCTGGGCGCACCCGCCCCAAATCCTGCACGACGAGGCGCGGTTTCAGGACTGCCTGCTGCTGGTGTTTGGGCAGCCGCGCACGGCCGTGTTCGCGCACCTCGACAGCATCGGCTTCACGGTGCGCTACGGGCGCGAGCTGGTGCCCATCGGCGGGCCCGAGTGCCGGGCGGGCGACCGGCTGGTGGGGCGCGATTCGCAAGGCGAAATCAGTTGTACACTTACAGTTGAGGAAGCCCTTGAGAAGGAAACCGAGCGCCTGGGCTATGAGTTCAGCCGCGACATCGAGCGTGGCACCAGCCTCACCTACGCCTGCGATTTTCGCCAAACCGACACCACCGTGCAGAGCTGCTACCTCGACAACCGCCTTGGCGTGTGGGTGGCCCTGCGCCTGGCCGAAACCCTGGCGCACGGCATTATCGCCTTCTCGTGCGGCGAGGAGCACGGCGGCGGCTCGGTGCCCTACCTGGCCCGTTACATCCACGATACCTACGGCGTGCGGCAGGCGCTCATCTGCGACATAACCTGGGTGACCGAGGGCGTGCGGCCAGGGGCGGGCTGCGTTATTTCGCTACGCGATTCGCTTATTCCGCGCCGCGCCTACGTCGAGCGCATCCGGCGCCTGGCCGAGGCCAGCGGCGTGCCCTACCAGCTAGAGGTCGAAGGCAGCGGCGGCTCCGATGCCAAGGAGTTGCAGCGCAGTGATATACCCTGGGACTGGTGCTTCGTGGGCGCGCCCGAAGACAACGTGCACACGCCCGACGAAATCGTGGACCGGCGCGACATCGACAGCATGCTGCGCCTCTACCAGGCGCTGCTGCGCGCGCTGTAGGCCAGCCGGCCGGGGTGGGCCAAGCTAGGCTTAGGCCCTAAATTTGCTGCCGATTAGCCGCGCCCGCCCCAGGCGCGGCCCGCCTTGCCTGCCAAGAGCCACGCTGCCAGCCGGCCCCCGGCCAGGCCGCGAAGCCCGCCTTATGACGCCCGAAAACACGCTGCCACCCACGCCCAGCTTATCCATCGTAGTGCCCCTCTACAACGAGGAGGCCAATGTGCACGCCCTCTACGAGCGCCTCAAAGCCGTGGTCGAAGGCATGGGCGTGAGCCACGAGCTTATCTTCGTCAACGACGGCTCGCGCGACAGTACCCTGGCCCTGGTGCAGGCCCTAAGTTACCGCGACCCCCAGGTGCGCTACATCGATTTGAGCCGCAATTTTGGCCACCAGATAGCCGTTACCGCCGGCCTCGACCACGCCGCTGGCGCGGCCGTTGTTATCATCGACGCCGACCTGCAAGACCCGCCCGAGCTCATCCCGGAGCTCTACGCCAAGCTGCGCAGCGGCTACGAAGTGGTGTACGCCAAGCGCCTCTCGCGCCCCGGCGAAAGTCCCGCCAAGCTCATGACCGCCAAGCTGTTCTACCGAATGCTGGCCGCCATCACGCACGTCGATATTCCGGTCGATACCGGCGATTTTCGCATCATCGACCGCAAGGTGGTTGAGGCGCTCAAGCTCATGCCCGAGCAAAGCAAATTTCTGCGCGGCCAGATTTCCTGGATTGGCTTCCGCCAAACCTACGTGGAGTACAACCGCGCCCAGCGGGCGGGCGGCGAAACCGGCTACACCTACAGCAAGATGCTGCGCCTGGCCATCGACGGCATCACGGCCTTCTCCGATTTTCCGCTCAAGCTGGCCTCGCTCAGCGGGTTTCTGGTGTCGGGAGTGGCGTTTCTGATAATGCTCTACACGCTGTATTCGCGCTTCGGCTCGCGCGACTACCAGCCCGGCTGGGCCTCGCTCATGATAAGCGTGCTCTTCATGGGGGGCGTGCAGCTCATCGCCATCGGCATCATCGGCGAGTATATCGGGCGCCTCTCGGCCGACGTGCGCCAGCGCCCGCTATACCTCATCGCCGATACCAACATCCGGCAGCACTGACGGCGGGGTGGGAAAAAGGCGGCCGGAGCAGGCGTGATATAGCATCTTTAATTTATATCACGCATATTTACTCCGCTCCCCTTTCTCCCCACCCAACCCCCTCAGTTTATGCCCGCTATCCTCTACGCCGTGCCCGCGCTCGGGCTTTTGGCCCTGCTCTACACCTGGCTGCGCGCCGGCTGGGTGGCCCGCCAGGATGCCGGCGACGCCAAAATGCAAACCATCGCCGGCTACATCGCCGACGGGGCCATCGCCTTCCTGAAAGCTGAGTACCGGGTGCTTACGCTGTTCGCGCTCATTGCCAGCCTGTTTCTGGGCTACCTGGGCTTCACGGGCGAGAAGTCCAGCCCGGTTATCGTCATCGCGTTTTTGATTGGGGCCGTGTTTTCGGCCACGGCGGGCTACATCGGGATGAAAATTGCGACCAAGGCCAACGTGCGCACCGCGCAGGCCGCTCGCACTTCGCTCAGCCAGGCCCTGAAGGTTTCCTTTTCGGGCGGCTCGGTGATGGGCATGGGCGTGGCCGGGCTGGCCGTGCTCGGGCTGGGGTCGTTATTTATTGTCTTCTATAAGCTATTCGTACCGAGTGGGATAGCCACGGGCGTGGAGATGGAAAAAGCGCTCGAAGTGCTCACTGGCTTCTCGCTCGGGGCCGAAAGTATCGCGCTGTTTGCCCGCGTGGGCGGCGGCATCTACACCAAAGCGGCCGACGTGGGGGCCGACCTCGTGGGCAAGGTCGAGGCCGGCATTCCGGAGGACGACCCGCGTAACCCCGCCACCATCGCCGACAACGTGGGCGACAACGTGGGCGACGTGGCCGGGATGGGGGCCGACCTGTTCGGCTCCTACGTGGCTACCATTCTGGCTACGATGGTGCTGGGCCGCGAAGTCCACCTCGGTAATCCTGACCAGTTCGGCGGCCTGTCGCCCATCTTGCTGCCCATGGCGGTGGCGGGGCTGGGTATTCTAGCTTCGCTGGTGGGCATTTTGCTGGTGCGCGTGCAGGAGGGCGGCAACGTGCAGGGTGCGCTCAATTTCGGCAACTACGCCTCGGTAGTGGTGTCGGCCGTCTTCTCGTACTTTTTGATAAAGTGGCTGTTGCCGGCCGGTGACATAAGCGTGCGCGGCTTCACCTTCGATGCCAACCACGTCTTCTACGCCGTGCTGGTGGGGCTGGCCGTGGGCACGCTCATGAGCATCATCACCGAGTACTACACGGCCATGGGCAAGCGCCCTGTGCGCAGCATCGTGCAGCAAAGCAGCACCGGCCACGCCACCACCGTTATCGGCGGGCTGGCGGTGGGCATGGAAAGCACGGTGCTGCCCATCCTGGTGCTGTCGGCGGGCATTGTGCTCAGCTACGAGGCGGCCGGCCTCTACGGCGTGGCCATCGCGGCGGCCGGCATGATGGCCACTACCGCCATGCAGCTGGCCATCGACGCCTTCGGCCCCATCGCCGACAACGCGGGCGGCATCGCCGAAATGAGCGAGCTACCCAAGGAAGTGCGCGAGCGCACCGACGTGCTCGACGCCGTAGGCAACACCACGGCCGCTACCGGCAAGGGTTTCGCCATTGCCTCGGCGGCGCTCACCTCGCTGGCCTTGTTCGCGGCCTTCATGGGCACGGCCCACATCGATGCCATCGACATCAGCAATGCCCGCGTGCTGGCCGGCCTCTTCGTGGGGGCCATGATACCGTTCATTTTTTCGGCGCTGGCCATCACGGCGGTGGGGCAGGCGGCCATGGCGATGGTGCAGGAAGTGCGCCGGCAGTTCCGCGAAATCCCCGGCATTATGGAAGGCACCGGGCGGCCCGAGTACGAGAAGTGCGTGGCCATCAGCACGCAGGCCGCTATCAAAAAGATGGTGGCGCCGGGCGCCATTGCCTTGCTCACGCCCATCATCATTGGCTTTGCCTTCGGCCCCGAGGTGCTGGGCGGCACGCTGGCGGGCGTCACGGTCAGCGGCGTGCTCATGGCCATGTTTCAGAGCAACGCCGGCGGGGCCTGGGACAATGCCAAAAAGTCGTTCGAGAAGGGCGTCATGGTCAACGGCAAAATGGAGTTCAAAGGCTCCGATGCCCACAAAGCCAGCGTCACCGGCGACACCGTGGGCGACCCGTTCAAGGATACGAGTGGCCCCAGCATGAACATCCTCATCAAGCTCATGAGCATCGTGTCGCTGGTAATCGCGCCCCACATCGCCCAAAAAGGCGGCGCAGCCAGCCTGCCCCCCGCCCCGGCCGTTGACCGCGCCGAGCTGCGCCTGCCCCCCGTGCGCTTTGCCCAGCTAACCAAAGTAGCCACCCACCTGGCAGCAGACTAAGCTCGCCCCCCACCCAGCCAGCCCGGCGCAGCCGGGCGTATCCGTTAAATCCTGAAAATCCGTTTGAATCTGCGGTCTATCTTTGCAGCCCAATCGGCCACTCTGGTCGGTGTGTACTGGTCGTTCCGGCCGTTTTTTACTGGCCATTCGGGCCGCTTTCAGCCGGCCGCTTCGGCCGATATACCGCATGGGTCACCCCCTTATTACGCTCCACGACAAGGCTTTCCGGCCCTACCTGTCGGCGGCCAAAATTGCCGAGGCCATCGACCAACTGGCCGCCCGCCTCAACGCCGACTACGCCGGCCGCCGGCCGCTGTTCGTGGTGGTGCTCACGGGCGGGTTCATGTTTGCTACCGACTTGCTCAAGCGCTTCACCGGCGAGTGCGAGATTGTCTTCATCCGCGTCGCCTCCTACGAGGGCACCGAGAGCACGGGTAAAATTCAGGAAATCCTGGGCTTGCGCGAAGACGTGAAGGGCCGCGACATTATTCTGGTCGAAGACATCGTGGATACGGGCACTACCCTGCACCACCTGCTGCCCTCACTGCAAGCCAATCAGCCGGCTTCTATCGAGATAGCGGCCATGTTCTACAAGCCGGCCAGCCTACGCTACGAGTTGAACCTAAAGTATATGGCCATGGAGATTCCCAACGACTTCGTAGTGGGCTACGGCCTCGACTACGATGGCCTGGGCCGCAACCTGCCCGATGTGTACGTGGCCGCCTAGCCGTACCTTTACCTAATTATTACTCCTTGCCCCGGTGTCCCCCGCCGACTACTATTCTTTTGCCATGCATAATATTGTTCTCTTTGGCCCC
>JAKONR010000004.1 GCA_022701825.1 Hymenobacteraceae bacterium
ACGCGGTGAACTACGGCGCCATTGGCGGGGTGATGGGCCACGAAATGACCCACGGCTTCGACGACCAGGGCCGGCAGTACGACAGCCAGGGCAACCTGCGCGACTGGTGGACGCCCGCCGACGCGGCCGAGTTTACGAAGCGCGCCAACGTGGTGGGCCGGCAGTACGACGCCTTTTCGCCCCTCGACTCGGTGCACGTGAACGGCAAGCTGACGATGGGCGAAAACCTGGCCGACTTCGCCGGCCTCACCATCGTGTACGGCGCGCTGCAAAAGCAGCTCGCGCAGCGCTACGGCACTGGCCCGCGTCCCAAGTTCGATGGCTTCACGCCCGAGCAGCGCTTCTTTCTGAGCTGGGCGCAATTGCGCCGCCAGAACATTCGCCCCGAGGCCCTGCGCCAGCAGATTCTCACCGACCCGCACTCGCCGGGGCAGTACCGCACCATCGGGCCGCTAATGAACATGCCGCAGTTTCAGCAGGCCTTCGGCTGCCCCGAGGGTAGCAAAATGGTGCGCTCGGCCACCGACCGGGCGGTAATCTGGTAGGTGCGGGTTGCGCGGACTTTGCAGTCCGCGTGCGGCTGGCTGGCTAAGGTAGCCGAGTCTTTTGTGAGGGCCTAAAAAAGGGAGGCATCAGCTACGGCTGATGCCTCCCTTTTTTAGACCCTCACAAAATAGCGTTCAGCTTACCTATCTAACAGTTTTTCAGCCGCCTTGGCTATCACAATCGATTGCCAGAGGTATCACAATCGATTGCTGAGAAAATACTTCTTACAACCCTTGTTTACAAGCACCTACTTAACGCGAACGCCTTCTACTTTAGTACAGCAGGCGCAGGATTATTTGCTGAATCGCCTGGCTTTTTCTTTTCCTTTTCCCCACCCATCTTCTCTTCGATATGAAGAAACCTCAACGCCTAGTCTTGGCGCTGGTGGCTGCGCTTGGCAGCCATTCGCTCTTTGCCCAAAACGCGCCCGTGCCCTTCGAGGCCGAATCGGGCACCTCGACCCTGCCGCCCGTAACCGGGGCCACCATCGGCGACTGGCTTATCGGCACTGTCCCGGCCAGCGGCACGGTGCCAGCCGCCACCTACATCACCACCAAAACCGACCAGGCGGCCTACGTGGGCGGTAACACGGCCCCCACCACGGCGGCCCGCGTGCTCACCTACACCGTCACGTTTCCGGGCGCGGGCAGCTACGACCTCTACGCCCGCATCTGGGTGGGGCCGGGTGGCTTCAGCGACGACAGCTACTACAACGCCACCAGCTTCGGCACCAAAAACCCCACCGTGGCCAGCGACTGGCGGCTGCAAAACGGCCTGGCCTCGGCGGGCTACGTGGCGGGCTCGACCACGCCCGTGGATGGCCTGGGCACCGCCGGCTTCAGCACCAACACTACTACGCCGCTCTGGAAATGGGTGAATTTGTCGAAATTCGGCGCTGGGGCCTCGTTTTCGGTGCCGGCCGGCAGCCTCACGCAAACCCTGCAAATCGGGGCGCGCGAGGATGGCTTGTACTTCGATAAGTTCGTGTTTGGGCAAACGGGCCTGAATTTCACGGTGGCTAACCTCGACGCGGGCACGCAGGGCTCGGCCGTGGTGGTGGTGCCCGGCCCGGCCCCTACGGGCCTGCCCATTGCTACCGGCAAGCCCAAGTATTTGAGCTCGGCGTACAGCACGGCGCAGTCGCCCTACTTCGGGGTGTACTGGGATGGCACCACGCCCGAAAACGGCGGCAAGTGGGGTGTGGCCGAAGGCACGCGCGGCAACTTCAACTGGGCCGAGGCCGACGCGGCCTACGCCCAGGCCGTGGCCACGGGCGGGCCGTTCCGCTTTCATACTCTCATCTGGGGCGCACAGCAGCCGACCTGGCTCACTACCAGCGGCCTGAGCGACGCCGACAAGCTGGCCGCCATCAACACCTGGTTTCAGGCGGTGGCGACCCACTTTCAGGGCAAGCGCATCGACTTTATCGACGTGGTGAATGAGCCCACGCACCAGCCGCCCACCGGGGCCGCGGGCCCCGATGGCGGCGCTTACCTCAATGCGCTGGGCGGCAATGGCGCTACCGGCTGGGACTGGGTTATCACGGCCTTCCAGCTGGCACGCCAGTACTTCCCCAATTCCAAGCTGATGCTGAACGAGTACAGCGTGGAAAACGAGCCCAACCGGGCGGCTACCTACGTGAGCATCGCCAACCTGCTGAAGGCGCGCGGCCTCATCGACGCCATTGGTATCCAGGGGCATTCGTTTTCGCTGGCCCCGACTTCTACGGCCTCCATTCAGGCCAACCTGGCTACGCTGGCTTCGGCTAATTTGCCGCTCTACGTCACGGAGTTTGACCTCGACGGCGCGACCGACGCGCAGCAACTGGCCGACTACCAGCGCATTTTTCCGCTGTTTTGGGAGAATCCGGCCGTGCGCGGCGTCACGCTCTGGGGCTACCGCCCCGGCCACTGGCGCACCAACCAGGGCGCCTACATTGCCAATGCCGACAATAGCGAGCGCCCGGCCCTGACCTGGCTGCGCAGCTACGTGGCCAGCACCTACACCGGCCCCATGTGGACCGGCAACACCAGCGCCGCCTGGAACACGGCCAGCAACTGGATTACCAACAACGGCGCGCCCGCCAACGCCATCGTGTCGGCGGCTAGCACCTACACCTTGCCCACGGCTACCGACGACGCCTTCTTCCCCGGCTACGCCGCCAACCAGCCCGTGGTGAGCGCCGCCCAAAGCATCCGCAACGTGACGCTCTCGGGTAGCGCGGCCCGGCTGACCACCGCCCCCGGCGGCGTGCTGACCATGACCGGCAACCTCACCAACAACGGCGGCGCGCTGGCCGGCAGCGGCGACGGCACCGTGGTACTGGCCGGCACCGCTGCCCAAACCATCGGCGGCACCAGCGCGTCCAATTTCCAGAACCTGACCGTGGGCAGCGCCACTGCCACCCTGGCTGCCCCGGCCGGCGTGCGCCGGCTGCTGACGCTCGATGGCAACCTGACCACCGGCAGCCAGCCGTTCACGCTGTTTTCGGACGCCACTGGCACCGCGATGGTCGTGAACACCAGCGGCGCGGTAGTGGGCCCGGCCACCGTGCAGCGCTACATCGACCCCAGCCTGAACCCCGGCAACGGCTACCGCCACTACGCCTCGCCGGTGGCCGCCACCACGGTGGCCGACCTCACCACGAGCGGCTTCACGCCGGTAGTGAACCCGGCCTACAACACGGCTACCAACCCCTCGCTCGTGACGCCCTTCCCCACGGTATTTGGCTACAACAGCGCCCGTTTAGCTGCGGGCTCGGCAATCAGCAGCGCCTTTGATTTTGGCTGGGAATCGCCTTCGGCGCTGAGCGACGTGCTCACGCCCGGCCGGGGCTACTCGGTGAACATCCCCGGCACGCAGACGGTGGATTTCGTAGGTACCTTGAACAACGGCCCCGTGAGCCTGAGCAACCTCGGGCGCGGCCCGCTGGCCGATGCCGGCTGGCAGCTGCTGGGCAACCCCTACCCCGCGCCCCTCGACTGGAACGCCACCAGCACCAGCGGCCTCGACGCGGCCGTGTACGTGTACCGCTCGACTGGCCCTTACGCCGGCACCTACGCTACCTACGTACGCAACGGCATGGGCACCAACGGCGGCACCAGCCAACTGGCCGCCATGCAGGGCTTTTTCGTGCGGACCAGCGCCACCGGCGCGCCGGGCGCGGTCAACTTTACGAACGCCGCCCGCCTCACCACCTACGCCAGCCCCACCTTCCAGCGTACCGCCAGCGCCGACCCGCTGGTGCGCCTGAGCCTGGCCGCCGCTACTGGCCCGGCCGATGAGGCCGTGGTGTATTTCAGCACTAGTGCCACCGCTGGCTTCGACGCCACAGCCGATGCCTATAAGATTGTGGCTGGCGGCGCGCCCGTACTGGCCAGCGAGGTAGGCACTACCGACCTGCTGTCCATCAATGCCCTACCCGCGCTGGGCACTGCCCCCGTAGCCGTGCCGCTGCGCGTGCTGGCCCCGCAGGCCGGCACCTATACCCTGCGCGCCACCGAGCTGCTCAACCTGCCCGCTGGCGTGCAAGCCGCGCTGCGCGACAATCAGACCGGCACGCTCTTCGACCTCAGCCAGCCCACCGGCTACGTAGTAAGCCTGGGCGCGGGCCCCGCCACTGGCCGCTTCACGCTGCTGCTGCGCCGCGGCAGCACCCTGGCCACCGCCCCGGCCGCGCTGAGCGAGCAAGTGATGCTGTACCCCAACCCCACGCACGGTGGCAGCCTCACGCTGGGCCTGCCGGCCGCGCTCAGCCAGCAAGCTATCGAGGTGCAAGTACTGAACGCGCTGGGCCAAACCGTAGCGCGCCAGAGCCTGGCCGCCAGCGCCACGGCCGCCCGGCCGCTAACGCTGCCCGCCTTGGCCCAAGGCGTGTACACCGTGCGCCTCCAAACCAGCGCCGGTACCATCAGCAAGCGCCTGACCATCGAGTGATTTCGGCCGGGCGAGGCGGGCACCTGAAATCAATAGTTTGATAACCAGCTATTTTTAATTTCGGCCGCCCGCCTCGCCCGGTTTCACTTGGTATCACCTTTTCTCCTCTCTTTCTCGTGAAAAAGCTTTCCTTTCTACGCTTGGCACTGGCTACGGCCGGTTTTTGGTTAGCCGCTGGCTTACTCACCCACGCCCAAACGCCCACCACCGGCGGCCCCGCACCGCAAACCCCGGCCGCCGTGCCCCTCGATGGCGGCGCCTCGCTGCTGGTAGCGGCCGGCGTGGGGCTGGGATGGCGCAAGCTGCGCAGCCGGCGGCGGGCGGGCTCGAGCCCGCCGCCCCGGCCATCCATTTTCTAGTAGCTTCAACATGAAAAGCCCCTTGGTACAGTTGCCAGGGGGCTTTTTTTGTAAGCATACTATCGCCAGGTGCGATGGCAGACCGGCACGCAGGGTTTGGGAGCGTGGCGGCCACGATGTGCCGGTGCGCCACGGCACGCGGCAATTGACGCATCGAGCTGCGTGCCCGCGCCCCCAAAGCCCCCAACTAGCCTTGGCTGCGCAAAGCCACGAGCTTTTGAGGCACCCAGGCATCGAGGCTAGACTAGTGCCAAAATAGCCGCTGCCCGGCCGCAAGGCCCAGGGCTTACCAAAAGGTAAGCGTACGGCTCTCAACAAAAGCGGAACCAGGGGGGTTTGCCACACAAACAAGCTCGCAATCGGCTCCGGCCCAGCCGTAAAAGCCTGCCTTGACCCTCTTATTTCTCTGTTTGCTGCCGCACCTCTGCGGCAGTCTTTACGCATTCCATGAACATTCTGCACATCATTTCGAGCCCGCGCAAGGGCGATTCGTACAGCATTAAGCTCGGCAACGGCCTAGTCGAGAAGCTGCAAGCCGCCAACCCCGGCAGCACCGTGCAGGTCCACGACCTCACCAATACCCCCTTCCCCCACCTCGAAGAGGCACACCTGCAATCCTTCTTCACGCCCGCCGAAAGCCGCACGCCCGAGCAGCAAGCCGCCATCCGCCACTCCGACAAGGCTATTGCCGAGATTCAGGCCGCTGACACCATCGTTATCGGCGCGCCGCTCTACAACTTCGGTATTCCCTCTACGCTCAAGGCCTGGGTCGACCACATCGCGCGGGCCGGCGTTACGTTTCGCTACACCGCCGCCGGCCCCGAGGGCCTGATAAAAGGCAAAAAAGTGTACGTGGCCATGTCGAGCGGTGGTGTGTACTCAGAAGGCCCGATGACTTCCTACGACTTCGTGGCGCCCTACCTGAAAGCCGTGCTCGGCTTCCTGGGCATGACCGACGTGACGGTGGTGCGCGTGGAAGGCACCAGCATTCCCGACCTGCAGCCCGCAGCCCTCGAAAAAGGCCTGGCCAGCGCCGGCATCTAGCCGACAGCGGCGCATAAGTCAGCAAAAAAGGTAGCGGCAGCAGGCGTCAAAAACGCCTGCTGCCGCTACCTTTTTTGCTGACTTATGCGCTTCTTGACGGAGCGCGGCCGGCCAATATCAGTCGATAAACTTGAGCTGCAAGGCTTCGCTCACCTGCTCGGCCGGAATGGCGAAGCCGATGCCTTCGATGCCCTTGCCCACCAGCTTGGCATTCACGATGCCGAGCAGCTGGCCCGAGCGGGTCACAAGCGCCCCCCCGCTATTGCCGCCGTTGATGCTCACGTCGGTTTGCAGGAAGGAATGGCCCTCAATTTTGCGGCGGGCGCTGATGATGCCCTTCGTCACGGTTTGGCCCAGCTCTTTGTCGGCGGGCGTGCCGATGGCAAATACGTCGGCCCCGATGTCGGCCAGGCTACCGCTGGGCAGTTGGAAAGCCGTCAGGCCGTCGCTTTCAATTTTAACGAGCGCCAGGTCCATTTCCGGGTTCACGCGCACCACGCGGCCTTTGCTCTGCACGCCGTCGGGCAGCAGCACTTTCACCTCATCTTCCTGGCCCACCACGTGGGCATTGGTTACGATGTAGCCATCGGCCGAGATGACGCAGCCGCTGCCGTGGCCGTCGGTCGTTTCTACGATAACCACGCTGCGGGCGGCCGTGCCCACGCCGTTGTCGGCCGTGAGCTTGGGCAGCGTGGCGCGCCGCACCGTAATGGGCGTGAGCTTGTCGAGCGAGGCGGCGGCCGTAGCGGCGTCGCCGCTGGGCTTGGCCAGTGCGGTGGTTATCTCCTTGTTGCCGAGGAAAGTGTAGAGCGAGTTCTCAAATGCATCTTCAAAGGCCGCGCTGCCGCCTTTCTCAAACTTGACGCCCTTGCCGGTCGTTTTTTGCTCGTACACCGTCTGGCGGTTCTGGTTGACCAGCTTCCAGGTTACTTCCACGGCGCAGTGCGTTTCGAAGCGCGCCAGCGACTCGTATTTGTGCGTGGCCTTGATATCGTACTTCACTTCGCGCATCTCGCCCTGCAAGGTGTAGCGCGAGTTAGAGCCCGTCGAGAACACACTGCGGGTTTCGCCGCCAGGCACATTGAAGCCCAGGTCTTTGAGCGTGCCGTTCACGTTCGATTTCAGGTGGTCCGCATCCACATCCAGCGACTTGCCGAAGTACAGGATTTCCATGGGCTCATCGCGCACCAGGAAGTTGCCCATTTTATCGCCCCCTTTCAGGCGCACGTTCACCAGGTTGCACTGCACCGTTTGGCTGCCGGCCACGGCCGTGGGCAGGCGCATCATGGTGGCGGTTACTTCGTCTTTATTGAGGCGCTTATTGGCCCCGGTGCCCATGTCAATCAGCCCGCCGGCGATGCCGTAGAGCCAGCCGTAGCCAAACACCGGCGAGATGGAGCTAGACCCGTCGGACGACGTTTCGACGCCTTTGGCAATGTACACCATGCTGCCCACCACGGGCACCCAGTTCAGGTAAGCCACCGGGTTGCGCTTGTCGGGGTACAACACCTCGGAATAATCCTTGTAGCCTTCGTGCTTGACCTTGAGCTCCGAGTTTTTCTTGCGCGACATGCGTACCTGCACGGCGCCGTCGGCTACGGGCTTGGCTTTCACTTCTTTGTCATTTACGTAGAAGGTGCTGCCGGCCGGCTGCCCCACTACCCGCACCGATTGCTTGGTGCCCGAGATAATAGTAGCGCAGCTGGGCAGCAGCAACGAGCCCAGCATCAAGCTACCAACTACTTGAGTAACGTTTTTTTTCATGCAAAAAAGAAGTAATAATATAAAAATTCGCAGAACTGGTTTCCGGGCGTAAGTCGCCTAATCTAAAACAGTTAGGTAAGCTAAATCAGGTACTCAATTCCGATACAAGTATATTACCCAAAGTCATAATTTGAAATAATTTATCCGTATTAATTATCACGTCCAGCCGGTTTTTTTACTACTCCCCCAAAAAGGCGGCCTGGCCCACCTCCCGAAGCAGAGGTGAGCCAGGCCGGATTGCACTGAAGAAAGCGAGCGGCTACGCGCCTTTCATTACTTTTTCCTGGCGCAGCACCGATTCCAGGTGCACGGCTTCCAAGTAGCGCTCGATGAACTCTTCCGTCAGCCCTACCTGCGCACCCTGGCGCTTGCTGCGGTCGAGTATCTCGTTCAGGCGGTTGGTTTGCAGGATGGTGATGTCGTTTTCCTTCTTGTACTGGCCGATTTTTTCGGCCACGGCCATGCGGCGGCCCAGCAGCTGAATTACCTCCGCGTCGAGGTTGTTGATTTGCTCGCGCAGGCCAGCCAGGGCGGTCACAAACTCTTCCTTATCAGTACTTTCGTGGCGCCACACGAGGCTAGTAATGAGCTCCTTCAGCACCTCGGGCGTAATCTGCTGCTTGGCATCGCTCCAGGCATTATCGGGGTCGATGTGGCTTTCTATCATCGTGCCGTCGAAGTCGAGGTCGAGCGCCTGCTGCGCCACGCCAAACAGCGTGTCGCGCCGCCCGCAGATGTGGCTCGGGTCGTTGAGGATGGGTAGCTCGGGCAGGCGGCGCTTCATTTCGATGGGCAGGTGCCACATCGGCGCGTTGCGGAAGTCGGTATT
>JAKONR010000057.1 GCA_022701825.1 Hymenobacteraceae bacterium
GACGCTGCCGGCCCTGGGCACCCAGCGCGCCGCCCAGGCCACCCTGCTCAACGTGCTGGGCCAGGCCGTGGCCACCCGCACCATCGCCCTCACCGCCACCGGCGCCACCGCCGAGTTTGACACCCGCGCCCTGGCCCCCGGCATGTACGTGCTGCGCCTCGTGGCCGGTGCCGAAACGGTAGTGCAGCGCGTGGCCGTGGAGTAGGGGCGGCTCGCCGCCGCCCTTTCGCCCGCCTTCACCAAAAAGGCCCGCACCAAGTGGTGCGGGCCTTTTTAGTGCGCCAAACAAGTGGCAATAGCTGAGCAGAAAGCAGCGCCCCCCCCTTCCTCAGCCGGCAGGCGGGCGGCGGGCGGCCTCTACTCCACCACGAGGCGCAGCGCGGCGCTGCCGGCGCGCACCACGTACACGCCCGGCGCCAGCCCGGCCGGCACGCGGGCCGTGCCTGCGGCATCGGCCGGGGCCGTGGCGGCCACCCGGCCCAGCGCATCCAGCACCTGCACCAGCGCGCCGGGGGCGGCGCCCGCCAGCGTGGCCGCGCCGCCGGCCGTGGGGTTGGGGTACAAACTCAGGCCGGCGGCCACGGCCACGCTGCGCACCGGCGAGTAGTGGGCCGTGCCATCCAGGTCTACCTGCCGCAGGCGGTAGTAGAGCACGCGGGCCCCGGCGGGCAGGGCCGCATCTAGCAGGGCGTAGGTGCGGGCCGTGGCCGTGGTGCCGGCCGCCGCTACCGTGCCCACTTGCGCGAAGCTTACGCCGTCGGCGCTGCGCTCCACCTCGAAATGCCGGCTGTTTTTCTCGCTGGCCGTGGCCCAGGTGAGGCGCACGGCGCTAGTGCCCTCAGCGACGGCCGTGAACTGCGTGAGCACTACCGGCAGCGGGGCGTTGCTGTTGCTATCGGTGAGGCGGGCCAGGAAGTTGAGCTGGCCGTTGCCGGGATTGCTGATGGTGAGCGCGCCGAAGGTGGCCGGCCCGGCCACGGAGCCCCCCACGTACACCCGCTGCCCACTCAGGACAAGGCTGGAGCCGCCGTCGCCCACCGGGCCGCCGCCGCTGGCTACCCAGCCGGGGGCCGCACTTGTGCCCTGGTCCACGTATTTGGCCACGAACACATCGGCGTTGCCCGCGCCCGGTAGCGCCTGCCCGGCCAGACTGGCACCGGTGTTACTGATAAAGGAACCCGTGACGTACACGTTGGCCCCGCTCGCGGCAATATCGTTGCCCCGGTCGTTGCCGGTGCCACCGCCGCTGGTGGCCCAGCCGGCGGCCACGCTACCCACGTTATCCACGTACTTGGCCACGAAAATATCGGTATTGCCCGTGCCCGTGCCGGGCAGCGCCTGGCCGGCCAGGCTAGTGCCAGTGTCACTGATAAAGGAGCCCGTGGCGTACACGCTGGTGCCGCTCACGGCCACGGCCTCGCCGCTATCGTCGCCGGTGCCGCCGCCGCTGGTGACCCAGCCGGCGGCCACGCTACCCCCGTTATCCACGTACTTGGCCACGAACACATCGAAGTTCTGGTTGGCCCCCGTGCCAACCAGCGTCTGCCCGCCCAGGTAGGCGTTGCTGTTGCTCGAAAAGAAGCCCGTCACGTACACGTTGGCCCCGCTCACGGCGATGCCCTGGCCCCGGTCGAAGGAATTGCCGCCCCCGCTGATGGCCCAGTTGCCGGTCACGCTGCTGCCCTGGTCCACGTACTTAGCCACGAATACGTCGTGGCTGCCCGCGCCCGTCAGCGTGCGCCCGGCAATGCTGGCCCGGGTGTTGCTCGAAAAGAAGCCCGTCACGTACACGTTGGCCCCGCTCACGGCGATGCCATAGCCGATGTCGTAGTCGGTGCCGCCGCCGCTGGTAGCCCAGCCGTTGGCCACGCTGCTGCCCTGGTCCACGTACTTGGCCACGAATATGTCGGCGTTCAGCACGTTTGTGCCGTACAGCGCCTGGCCGGCCAAAATGGCGTTGCTGCTACTGCCGAAGTAGCCCGTCACGTACACGTTGGCCCCGTTCACGGCAATGCCACTGCCCACGTCGCCATCGGTGCCGCCCCCGCTCGTGGCCCAGGCCCAGGCCCCGGCCGTGGCGTCCCACTTGGCCACAAATACATCGGTGCCGCCCGCGCTTACCAGGCGGGTGCTGCCAAAGCCCACCGTGCCGTCGAAATAGCCCGTCACGAATACATCGCCGGCCGCGTTCACGGCCGTGGCCGCGGTCGAGGAGGTGCCGGTGCCCTGCAAGGGGCCGTCGGCCCGCTGCCAGGTGCCGGTAGCGGGGTCCAGCCCGCCCAGCAGGGCCGAGTTGGCGGGGGCCAGCAGCGGGCCGATGGCCGGGCCAAAGCGGGCCAGGGCTGGCCCCACCTGCCCGGCCACGTACACGCCAGCCCCACTCACGGCCAGGCCCTGGCCGCGGTCGTCGCCGGTGCCGCCGCCACCGACGGCCCAGCCAGTGGCCGCGCTGCTGCCCTGGTCGGTGTATTTGGCCACAAATACGTCGTTGGTGCCCGCGCTCGTCAGGGTTTGCCCGGCCAAACTGGCGCCGGTGCCACCAAAGTAGCCCGTCACGTACACGTCGGCCCCGCTCGCCACAATGGCGTTGCCTTGGTCGGTGCCGGTGCCGCCGCCGCGCACCGCCCAGCCGCTGGCCACGCTACCGCCCTGGTCTACGTACTTGGCCACGAACATATCAGAGTTACCTGCCCCCGCCAGCGCCTGCCCGGCAATGGTAATGTTGCTGCCGCTGTAGAAGGAGCCCGTGACGTACACACTAGTGCCACTCACGGCAATGCCGTAGCCATAGTCAGTGAAATTGCCGCCGCCGCTGGTGGCCCAGCCGTCGGCCACGCTAGTACCGTTGTCGGTGTATTTGGCCACGAATATGTCATTGAAGCCCTGGCCCGTCAGGGCTTGCCCGGCAATGCGGGCACCGGTGCTGCTAATGAAGTAGCCCGTGACGTACACGCTGCTGCCGCTCACGGCAAGGGCCTGGCCGACGTCGGTGCTGGTGCCGCCGCCGCTCACGGCCCAGCCATTGGCCGCGCTGCTGCCCTGGTCTACATACTTAGCCACGAACATATCCTGGCCACCCGCACCGGGCAGGGCCTGCCCGGCCAACGTGGTGCTGGTATTGCTGGAAAAGTAACCCGTGACGTACACATTGGCCCCGTTCGCGGCCATGGCGCTGCTGTAATCGCTGCCCGTGCCGCCGCCGCTCACCGCCCAGCCGCTGGTGTAGCTGCTGCCATTGTCGGTGTACTTGGCCAGAAATACGTCATCGCTGCCCGCGCCCGTCAGGGACTGCCCGGCCAGGGTGGTGCCGGTGCTGCTGGTAAAGGTGCCCGTCACGTACACATTGGCCCCGCTCACGGCGATGCCGTAGCCCCAGTCGCTGCCCGTGCCGCCGCCGCTGGCGGCCCACGTAAAGCCGCGGGCCGTGGCATCCCACTTGGCCACGAAGATGTCGTTACTGCCCACGCTCACCAGGCGGGTGGGGCCAAAGGCCACCGTACCTGCGAAAGAACCGGTTACGAACACGTCGCCGGCCGCGTTCACAGCCGTGGCCTGGGCCTGCGAGGTACCGGCCGCGTTGGGCTGGTTGTTGCTGCCGGCCAGGGCTACTTCCCAAGCGGGCGGGGTGGTTTGGGCGGTGGCGGCCAGCGGCCGCAGGGCTAGCAGCCCCAGCGCGTAGCAGCAAGCGGCAACCACACGGGCCAGCCGCCCCGGCAATAGCCCGGCGTAAGAGAGCATCATGCAGAAAAGGAATAAGAAGTAAGCCAGCGACTGCGGAGGTGCAAGGTCGGGGTTAAGTAAAGGTAGGGAGCAGGCTTGGATAATAGCAGTATTTACTTATCCTATCGCCGGATAAGGAGTCGCCGCCCCGGCCAGCCCGGCCGCAAAAAGCCCGGCCCCCTCGCGGGGGCCGGGCTACGTGTCGCGCGGACCTGAGGTCCGCAGGCGGGCGGCGGGCTTACGTATCGCGGACCACAGGTCTGCGCAACTGCTCGCCGCGCTACGCCTCTACTGCACCAGGCGCGAAAGCACGTCGGTGTAGGGCTGCTGGTCGGTGTCGCCGCCCACGGCGGCCACTTTGCAGTACACGCGGTCGGCGCTCTTGCACTGGCTCAGCAGGGCATCGCCGTCGCGCACTACCACCGTGTACCACTCGATGTCGGGCAGGGCGGCGTCGAGGGTGTAGAGGTACTTCATGGCCACGGCGTGGGGCGGGCGCTTGGCCTTGGCGCACAGGGTGCCGGCCTGCGGCCCATCCACGAGCTGAAACTTGCTGGGGGCCTCCAGGGTAGTGCGGCGCTCGGGGGCCTTGCTCAGGGTGAGGCCGGTGCTGAGCAGGGCGGCCTCGTCGTCGGGATACTGGGCGTTGGCCATGTTGGCCACGGCGCCCAGGGCCTGGTTGAGGGCGATGCGCAGCTGGGCCAGCTCGGCGGTTTGGGTGGGCGTGGGGTGCAGCACGGCCACAGCGGCCTGGTAGGGCCGCAGGGCAGCCTCCAGGGCGGCTATTTGGGCCTGGGCACCGGGGTAGCGGGGGTTGCCGGCCAGGCTGGCGAGGCAGTTTTGGGCTAGCGGCCCGATGTCCATCTTGGGCGCGTTGGAGTAGTTGGTAATAAGCTTTCTCATAGCGGTGAATGGGTGGTAAAAAAAGGGGTGGAAAAAGGGAATGAATGCGGGAAAAGAGGGTAGGCTCGTCAGGCGTTCAACCTCACCCCCCGGCCCCCTCTCCCCAAGGAGCGAGGGCCGGGGGGTGAGGTTGAACGCCTGACGAGCCCAAGACGTCGGATGGCGTTTCAACGACTTCGAACGGCGTGTTAGAAGTCGTTGAAACGCCATCCGACGTCTCGGATGGGGCGTTCGAGACCTCGAAAATGGTTTTCGAAGTCTCGGCGGCGCTGTCCGAAGTCTCTGAAATGGTTTTCGAAGTCTCTGAAACGCCCTCCGAAGCCTTGGCCGCGCTGCCCGAAGCCTCGGCCGCGCCGTTCCGGGTCTTGGAAACGCCGGGCAAGCTCCGAAAAGGCGCCGCCCCGACGGCCGCGAAAGCAGACAAGACCAAGACGACAACCAACCGATTGCCGATTGCGATAAGCCGAATGTATAGGCACTTAGTGCACTTCGCCAAGCATTTATTCGCTTTCTACTATTTATACAAAACAAAGGCCGCTAAGTACCCGGCCGCCCACCCCACCCGCTCACTTGCCCGGCCCCCAAGCGCAAGCGCCCGGCCACCGCAAGGCAGCCGGGCGCTGGGTGGCCGGGGTAGGCACTTGCCCATAAGCGAAGCGTAGCGGAAGGGAGCCGCCGCCGCGGGCCCGCCGCTACGGTGCGCGGCGCGGCCCACCGCCCGCCGCCTTGGCCCCCAAGGCGAGCACCGCGGGCTACACCTGTCGCTTACCTCTACAAAACCCGTCGCTATACTTCAACCACACACCCTAAAGCCCACCGCCGCCCCGGCCCGCCGGCCGGCCTACGCCTCGGGGGCCACGGGCCGCACAATAAAGCCCGCCGCCCAGTACGCCAGCCACGCGAAGAGCGGCGCGGCCAGCACATCGTAGGAGTAGTGCACGCGCTGCACCAGCACCAGCAGCCCCACGGCCAGGGCGGCCAGCGCCAGCCCGGCGCGCCACCAGCGCCCGCGCACGGCCAGCGCCAGCAGCACCACTGTGGAGGTGTGCCCCGAAAAAAACAGGTCTTTGGTGATGGCCTCGCTGGCCTCGGTGTGAAAGACGAGGGCCAAAAACGGGTCGGGCAGGGGCAGCATGGCGAGCGGCGGCACCAGCGGCACCAGCCAGATGGTGGCCATGCGCAGCAGCAGCAGCAGCAAATAGCCCCACATGCCGCGCAAAAACAGCTGGGGCTGCTGCGTGAGCCAGCCCACGGCCACCAGCACCGCCCCGTACATGAGCCCGAAGATGGGCCACGCCACGTCGTGGCGCGGCAGCAGGGCCAGCAGCGGGTCGGGCAGCAGCGTGCCCGGCCGCTGCTGAATGTAGTGGAAGAAGCCCGGCACCACCGGCACCAGCCCCCCAAACAGCAGCACCAGCAGCAGCAGCCAGCCGCGCCGAAAAGCCGGCTCGGCCAGCGCCTGCGCCCAGGGGCTGGGCGCGAGCGCGGGGGCGGGGGCTACGTCGGGCAGAGAATGCGTGGGGAAGGAAGGAAGCACGCGCATGGCGAAGAGCAAAAAGGCCGGGGCTGGATGTTACCCCAAAATTAAGCCCGGCAGCAGCATCCGCGCTAATCCGGGGGTAACACGCGCGTTTTAGGGCCGCGTTCCGTCAGCGTTACGATTGGGTTAGCTTTGGGGCGGGGCGGCCTGGTAGGGCCGGCCCCACCCCGCCTCCATGAAACACGCCCTCCCCGCACTGCTATTCGCCCTTGGCCTGGCCGCGCCCGCCGCCCGCGCCCAAACTACCGCCCCGGCCGCCCCCAATGCCGCCCTGCACGCCCGCATCGGGGCGCTGGCCGCCGCCGGGCAGGCGCAGGTGGTGGCCTGGCGCCGCGACCTGCACCAGCACCCCGAGCTGGGCAACGAAGAAACCCGCACCGCCGCCCTCATCGCGGCGCAGCTCAAGCGGCTGGGCATCGACGTAAAAACCGGCGTGGCCCGCACCGGCGTGGTGGGGCTATTGAAGGGCGGCCGGCCCGGCCCCGTGGTGGCCCTGCGCGCCGACATGGACGGCCTGCCCCTCACCGAAGCCACCGGCCTGCCCTTTGCCAGCACTGCCAAAAGCACTTACCTCGGCCAGCCCGTGGGCGTGATGCACGCCTGCGGCCACGACACCCACGTGGCCATGCTGCTGGGCGCGGCCGAGGTGCTCAGCAAGATGCGGCAGGACCTGCCCGGCACCGTCAAGTTCATCTTTCAGCCCGCCGAAGAAGGCTCGGTGCCCGGCACCGTGGGCGGGGCCAAGCTGATGGTGCAGGAGGGCGTGCTCGACAGCCCCAAGGTAGACGCCATTTTTGGCCTGCACATCTGGGCCACGGCCCCGG
>JAKONR010000082.1 GCA_022701825.1 Hymenobacteraceae bacterium
AGCTGAGCGTGGGGTAGTTGAAGATGCTGCTGTACTTGGCCTTGCCCGAGTGCAGGTCGGCCAGCATCTGGTCGCGGCTGGTACCCAGGGTTTCGGCGGCGCTGTAGAGGTAGAGGCCGTGGCCGGCTTCGTCCTGCACCTTCGAGAGCAGAATGGACTTGCGCTTGAGCGACGGGGCACGGGTTATCCAGTTGCCCTCGGGCAGCATCCCCACCAGCTCGGAGTGCGCGTGCTGCGAAATCTGCCGAATCAGAGTTTTGCGGTAGGCGTCGGGCATCCAGTCTTTGGGCTCGATGCGCACATCGGCGTCGATGCGGGCCTGAAACTGTTCTTCCTGCGTGAGGGCGGGCTTCTCTAGCGTTTCCATACTGGTTATTAGTTAATATGTTTTTTGTAAAACGTTGGTCATGCTGAGCGCAGCGCAGCGGAGTCGAAGCATCTCTACCGGTGAATTAACTCTTAGTGCCAGCAACGAAGCAGTAGAGATGCTTCGATTTCGCTGCGCTGCGCTCAGCATGACCAACGTTTTTCTTCACTATCCTACTGGTCAAAATCCACCGTTACTACCTCCGTCACCGGCCGGGCCTGGCAGGTGAGCACGTAGCCCCGCGCCACCTCATCGGCAGAGAGCGAGTAGTTTACGTCCATCTCCACGCGGCCGTTGGTGACGCGGGCGAGGCAGGTGCTGCACATACCGTTTTTGCACGAATACGGCGCGTCGATGCCGCTTTCGAGCGCCGCGTCGAGGATGGTATTGCCGTAGTACGACATTTCCAGCAAGCGCGTGCCGCCGTCGAGTTTCAGCGTTACCAGGCTCTTTTTATCGTCTTCGCCCAGGGGCGGCTTTTTGGCTTGGGCCGCGCCGGCCTTGCCCGCGTTGGCCGAGCCAAACAGCTCGAAGTGAATCTTCTCGGGGGCTACCCCGGCGCTGGTTAGGGCCGTGCGCACGCCGGTTACCATGTCTTCGGGACCGCAGAGAAAGCACTCGTCAATCTGGCTGGCGGGCACTACTTTTTCGAGAAACTGCCGGGCCTTTTGCTCGTCGATACGGCCGAAAAGCAGGTCGGCGTCGCCCTGCTCGCGGCTCAGCACGTGGTACACGCTTAGGCGGTGTAAGAACTTGTTTTTGAGCGCCTCCAGGGCTTCTTTGAAGATGATGGAATTGCGGCCGCGGTTGCCGTATACCAGCGTCACTCGGCTGCCGGGCTCGGTCAGCAGCACCGTTTTCACGATGCTGAAAATGGGCGTGATGCCGCTGCCCGCCGCGAAGGCCACGTAGTGCTTGGCCTGCGCGGGGTGCAGCGCGGTGTGAAAATGGCCAGCGGGCGGCATTACCTCCAGCTCCTCGCCGGCGCGCAGGCTGTCCACGGCCAGGCCCGAAAAGCGCCCTTCGGGCACTTTTTTAATGGCTACCTGCCACTCATTGTCGAGCGGACTGCTGCAAATGGAGTACGAGCGGCGCAGTTCCTCGCCGTTGTGCACGTGCCGGAAGGTGAGATACTGCCCCTGCGTGAAGCGGAACGCCTCGCGCAGGTTGGCGGGCACGTCGAGCGTCACGCGCACGCAGTCGGGCGTTTCGCGGGCAATGTGCTTGACTTTTAACTTGTGAAAGCGGCTCATGCGGTAGGTTTTTTCAGCCCGTCGAGGAGCATGGTGATGAGGTCGGCCTCCAGCTCGGCGGCCGACAGGCTGCGGCCCGGCCGGTACCACAGCTCGACCCAGCGCACGGCCGAAAGCAGCGTAAACAAGGCCACCGATACGTTCACGGGCTGCAACTCGCCGGCCGCGATGCCTTGTTCAATCAGCGCCGCGAAGCCTTTTTCGTAGCGCTTGCGGGCTTCTTTAAACTCAGTCAGGCGCGGCTCGGTCAGGGCTTTCCACTCGTTGTTGGCCACCGATACGGCGGCGCCACTCGTGGTCATCAGGCGCACGTGGCGGCGTAGCAGCTCGGTTATCTTTTCGAGATACGGGCCGGCCATTTGCTCTACCTCCAGCAGCTGCGCGATGTACGTGTTCGATACTTGGAAACAGATGGTGTCCAAAATCTCGTCCTTCGAGCGGATGTGGTTGTACATGCTGGCCGCGTCGAGGCCCACCCGCGCCCCGAGGTCGCGCATGGAAGAGTTGCCAAAACCCCGCTCCTTGAAAAGGTGCGCCGCCTCATCCAGAATCAGCTGGCGCTTGTGCGGCTGGCGCTTCTTAATTGCCCGCGCCGCGCCGGCAGCGGGCAGGGCGGCCGCGACGGGCGCGGGCGTAGCGGTGGGCTTGGCAGGCATGGCGGGTGGGAGAAGAAAAAGAGGCGGGCCAATGGCGGCGAGCCGCATTGGTACTACAAATAAACACAAACAATCGTTTGTTTAGAAATCAAGAAGCAAAAGCAGCGCCCCGGCAAGTCGCTTGGGCGGCAACTCGCCGGGGCGCGGCTGGTCGGCAATGGCGATAGCTTACACCTTCACTTCCTCGTCGCCGAGCACGTCCTGCACGTACAACATCTTCACTACCACAATGATGATGGCGATAATGGGCGTGGCCAGCGTGAGGCCCAAAAGCCCGGTAAACGCCCCGATTATTAATTGCCCGATGAGGATGAGCGCGGGCGGCATCTGGATGAGGCGCTGCTGCACCACCGGCGACACGGCGGCGCTTTCCAGCGTTTGCACCACCAGGTAAAGCCCTACTACATAGAGCGCTTGCTGCGGCCCGCCGTACACAAAGGCCAGTAGCACGGCCGGCACCATCGATACGATGGGGCCGATGTTGGGAATGAACGTGACCAACCCCGCAAACAAACCCAAAACCGCGCCCATCTGCATGCCCATGAAGGTGAGGCCCAGCCAGGTAAACACACCCACGAACAGCATCGAGACCAGCCGGCCCAGTACCCACTTCACCAGCGTGCTGCTGATGCAGTCGAGCACCTCGTGGGCGCGCTGGCGACCGGCCGTGGGCACCAACATCACCAGCCCGGCGCGGTAGGTTTTGGGCTGCAGCATCAGGAACACGGCCAGGAAGGTGATGACGTAGCCATCGGCCACGAGGCTGAGCGAGGTCGAGAAAATGCCCGTAGCCCGCGTGACCCACTCCGACGAGCCGCCCACCATCTTGCTGTAGGTCACGTTTTCGCGGGCCAGCCACTGCCCCCACTCGGTGGCCTCGATGCGGGCCTGCACGTCTTGCACCGCGATGGGCAGCTGCACCTGCAAGTTCTGCACCTGCTCGCCGATGCGGGCCGAAAACAGCCAGAACATCGCCACCAGCGAGGCCAGCACTACCAGCGTGGTCAGTAGCAGGCCCAGCCCCGTGCTCATGCCGGTGCGGCGGTGCAGCCAGTCGCCCACCGCCCGTAGCGGCAGCGCAATGAGCAGCGCCGCCAGCACCCGCAGGAGCACGCTGAACGCCAGCCCCGCCCCCGCCATTACCAGCAGCGCCAGCAGCGTGATACTCACTACGATGAGCACCCGCTGCGTAAAATTAGTTTTGGAAAGCATACTCGCAGAAGTAGGCACTGAGGTCATAAGCCGGACACGGGCCGGGGAGATAAGTAGCCGCCCCGCCGCCCTCCCATACGGGCAAACGCGCCTGCCCGCTGCCTGCCCGCCCACCGGGGGCAACGTCGAGCCTGCCCGGCAGCCGGTTATTTCCTTCCAGGCAAAGCCTGAACGCTCGTTGGCACTGGCTGATACGTTGTCGGCCAGTGCCGATAAGCTATCGGCCGTGGGGGCAAGTTTCCCGCCGTGGGTAGTAAGCTGTTAGTGCCGCGTTGCTGCCCTGGGGCGAAGGGCGACCGGGGGCAGGCGGGTGAGCGGGACAGGCGGGGTTTTCACCGCGGAAGGCGCGGAAGAGCCCGCAGAGGGGCGCGGAGGCCGAAAGGCGATACTGGGCTAGGCCGGCAGCTGCGCCCGCAGGGCGGCCAGCAGCGTGGCCACGGTGGTGCCGGTGCGCGGCGGCCCGGCCCCTTGCAGCAGCCAGTGATACTGCGCAGTAGCACCGCTTACCGTCAGCTCGGCCAGGGCTTCGGGGCCGGGGACCACCGTGTAGCCGGCGCGGGCCAGGGCGCGGCCCGTCCAGAGAGCGGCCGGGCCCGCGCCCACCAGCCGCACGGCCGGGCCCCGGGCCGCGTGCAGCGGGAAGGTACCGGTAGTGGCATCGAAGGCCAGTCCCTCGCGGGCAAAGGCGGCGGCAAAGGTGCCATCGAGTACCAGGTCTTCGGGGGTGCCCAGGTGCAGCGCGCCCTCGGCCGTGAGCAAGGCCAGGCGGTCGGCGGCTTGCAAAGCCAGGTCGAGCTCGTGGGTCGAGAGCAGGATGGCCTTTTGGGTATCGCGGGCCAGGCGGTGCAGCAGGCGCAGCAGGGCCACGCGGTTGGGCAAGTCGAGGTGGGCAGTGGGCTCGTCGAGCAATATCACGGGCGTGTCCTGGGCCAAGGCGCGGGCCAGCAGCACCTTCTGGCGCTCGCCATCGCTGAGCTCGGCTACCCGGCGCGCAGCAAAGGCGGTAGTGCCAGTGGCGGCCAGGGCGGCCTGCACCACCGCCTCGTCGTGGGCCGAGAGGCCGCCCAGCCAGCCCGTGTGCGGGTGCCGCCCCAAGCGCACCAGCTCCAGCGCGGTGAGGCCGCCGGCCTCTACCCTATCGGTGAGCACGATGCTGAGCAGCCGCGCCCGCTCGGCGGGGCCGAGGGTGGCCAGGTCTTTGCCCGCCAGGTAAAGCTGCCCACCCAGGGGCGCTTGCAGCCCCGCCAACGTGCGCAGCAGCGTAGACTTGCCGGCCCCGTTGGGGCCGAGCAGGGCCACCAGCTCGCCGGAGTTTAGAGTGAAATCGAGCGGGCCGGCCACGGACTTAGGCGGGCGGGCGGCGGGGTAGCCGATGGTGAGGGCGCGGGCGGCGAGGTGGGCGGGCATGGTATAAAATCTGGTAAGCGTGGCCGGCTCGCCGCCTGTGGACCTCACCCCCTAGCCCCCTCTCCAAAAAAGAGGGGGAACTAACTCTAGTTCTAGAAACTATGATTAGAAACTAGTCCCCCCTCTTTTTTGGAGAGGGGGCTAGGGGGTGAGGTTCACGGCCGGCGAGTTTCCGACCAGTCTTACCTACAAAGTACGCCCCACCCCACCCTTTCGGAGCACCACCCACAGCACCACCGGCGCCCCCAGCAGCGACGTAACCACGCTCACCGGCAAGGCCGCCTGGCTGCCCGGCAGTTGCGTGAGGCAATCGCACAAGAGCATCAGCGCCGCGCCCGCCAGCGCGGCGGCCGGCAGCAAAACCCGGTGGTCGGCCACGCCCAGCAAGCCCCGCACCAAGTGCGGCACCGCCAGCCCAATGAAGCCGATAGGCCCGCAAAAGGCCGTGATGCTGCCCGCCAGCAAGCTCGTGCTGGCAATGATGAGCGTGCGCGCCCGCCCCACCGGCACGCCCAGGCTGCGGGCGTAGTTTTCGCCGAGTAGCAAGGCATTCAGCGGCTTGGCCGAGGCAAAGGCCAGCGCCAAGCCTACCACCACCACGGCCCCCAGCACCGCCAGCTGCGCCCCCAGCACCCCGCCCAGCGAGCCAAACGTCCAGAGCAGGTACTCCTGAATTTGCTCGGGCGCGCTGAAGTATTGCCACAGGCTGACGATGGAAACCGAGATGCTGGC
>JAKONR010000084.1 GCA_022701825.1 Hymenobacteraceae bacterium
GTGGTCATCACCGAAATCGGCGGCTGCATCGGCGACATCGAATCGCTGCCCTTCGTGGAGGCCGTGCGCCAGCTGCGCTGGGAGCTGCCGCCCAACGATTCGCTCGTGATTCACCTCACGCTGCTGCCCTACCTGGCGGCGGCCGGCGAGCTCAAAACCAAGCCAACCCAGCACTCGGTGCGCGACTTGCGCGAGGCCGGCTTGCAGCCCGACATCCTGGTATGCCGCTCCGAGCACCCCATTCCGGCCGAGATGCGCCGCAAAATTGCGCTGTTTTGCAACGTCAAAATCAACTCGGTTATCGAAAGTCTCGACGCCGACAGCATCTACTCGGTGCCGCTGCTAATGCTGAAGGAGGAGCTCGACGCCCGCGTTATCAGCAAGCTGCGCCTGCAAGGCGGGCACGTGCCCGACCTGGAGGAGTGGAAGGAGTTTTTGGGCCGCTTGAAGAACCCGACCGAGGACGTGACCATTGCGCTGGTGGGCAAGTACGTAGAGCTGCCCGATGCGTATAAGTCTATCATTGAGGCGTTTATTCACGCCGGCGCTACCAACGAGTGCAAGGTAAAAGTCCGCACTATCCAGAGCGAGCACCTGACGCCCGAAAACGCCGTGCAGCAGCTCGAAGGCGTGGATGGCGTGCTGGTAGCCCCCGGCTTTGGCGAGCGCGGCTTTGAGGGCAAAGTGGCCGCCGTGCGCTACGTGCGCGAAAACAACATCCCGTTTTTCGGCATTTGCCTGGGCATGCAGGTGGCCGTGGTGGAGTACGCCCGCCACGTACTCGGCCTGCCCGAGGCCAGCTCGACCGAGATGAGCCCGCTCACGCCCGACCCGGTTATCGCCCTGATGGCCGACCAAAAGGACATCACCCAGAAAGGCGGCACCATGCGCCTCGGCGCCTACACCTGCGAGCTCAAGCGCGGCTCGCGCGCGGCCAAAGCCTACGGCCGCAACACCATCAGCGAGCGCCACCGGCACCGCTACGAGTTTAATAATGAGTACCTAGCGCGCTTCGAGGCCGCCGGCATGTCGGCCTCGGGCATCAACCCCGACACCGGCCTGGTGGAGGTAATCGAGCTGCCCAAAACGGTGCACCCGTGGTTTGTGGCCGGGCAGTTTCACCCCGAGCTCAAGAGCACCGTGGAAACCCCGCACCCGCTGTTCGTGCGCTTCGTAAAGGCCGCCATTCAGCGCAAAAAAGGGCTGTAATGTTTTTGGCTGTTAGCCGATAGCTGCTGGCTGTTGGCTTTCCTTTAAGCTGTTAGCCGTTAGCTACTAGCTGTTAGCTTTCTCCTGCTGAGCGAAGCCAACAGCTAGTAGCTAACGGCTAACAGCTTAAAGCAACCGTACCTTTGTCGTTCGTATTCTTTTTAGTATAAATGGACCGCAATCAAGCAACTGGCCTTTTTCTAATCTCGGCCCTGCTCCTGGTGTATCTGTTTTTCTTTTCGCCCAAAGACAAGGTGGAGAAAGACAAAGCCCAGGCTACTACCTCCACGGCTGCCAAAGCGGCTGCCTCCCCGGCCCCGGCGCTCGCGCCCGAGGTGCCGCTCGACTCGGCAGCCGGCCCGGTGCGCAGCATCGAGGTCAAAAACCCCGAGCTGACGCTCACCTTCTCGACCCAGGGTGGGCGCGTGGCCGCCGTGCGGCTCAACGAGTACAAGACGTTTTTTGGCAAGCCGCTCGATTTGCTCGATGAGCAGAGCGCCCGCTATAACACTACCTTCCGCACGCTGGATGGCAAAACGGTGGACTTTGCGAAGCTGAACTTCCAGACCGCCGGCCCGCAGCCCGCCGCCGACGGCGGGCAGGTGCTGGCGCTGACGGCCCCAGTAGCGGGCGGCACCATTACGCAGACCTACACCGTGCCCAAAGCCGGCTACGAGGTGAAGTACAACCTGAAGCTGAACGGCGTGAACGTGGCCCAGGAGCCGCTGAAATGGACCTTCCAGGACAACGTGCGCCAGACCGAGCAGGACCCCAAGCAGAACCGCAACCACACCACCATCAACCACTACTCGGTAGGCGGCAGCCAGAACGCCCTGGCCGAAGCCAGCGAGAAGCCCGAAGAAACCAAGGTAGCCGAGCCGCTGAAATGGGTGGCCGACAAGCACGATTTCTTCGTGGCCGGCCTCGTGGCCGATTCGCAGCCCTTCACCAGCGGGCAGTTTAACTCCAACGTTAACCTGACCGACTCGACCTTCATCAAGGGCCTGAGCACCACGCTGGGTTTGCCGGTGGCCGACGTGACGAGCGCGGCCGGCGGGCAGTACCGCTTCTTTTTCGGGCCCAATAAGTTTAACCTGCTCAAAGAGGTAGCGCCCGAATTTGACCGCAACGTGTACCTGGGCTGGGGCTTCTTCCGGGGCGTAAACCGCTTCGTAGTAATCCCGGTGTTCAACTTCTTGCAGCAATACATCTCGTCGTATGGCGTGATTATCCTGTTGCTGGTGGTACTTATCAAGCTCGTAACGTGGCCGTTGACCTACAAGACCTACGAAAGCCAGGCCCGCATGAAAGTGCTGAAGCCCGAGCTCGACCAGATAAAGGAAAAATACGGCGACGACCAGGTGAAAACCCAGCAGGAGACCATGAAGCTGTACCAACAGTTTGGCGTGTCGCCGCTCAGCG
>JAKONR010000092.1 GCA_022701825.1 Hymenobacteraceae bacterium
TGCTGAGCATGAATTGCAGCGCCCGCTTCTTCATCTGGGCGCTTTGGGTGTTGGCAAAGGAGTGAAACACGTGCCGCTGCGCACTGGTGAAGGTGCCCATATAGTTGGGTGGCTCCTTGCGTTTTAAGGCGCGCTGCGTTTCGGCGGGCGAGTAGCCAGGGTACACGGGCACCACCGGCTGCTCGTCGGTGAAGAGTATCCAATCCCGCTCTTTTTGGGGCAATTCGCGCCAGGGTTTGTCTACGTCGTAGCCCAGCGTTACCAGGATGTCGCGCTGGTTTTGGCCGCCCCAGGCGGTGGGCCACGCCGCAATGGCGCGCTCCCGAATGGTGAGCGAGTCGTCGGGCACCATCGAGCGCTCGGTGGCTTCGTACACGCGGCCCAGGCCGTGGCACTGCGGGCACGCGCCCTCGGGCGTGTTGGGCGAAAAGCCCTCGGCGTAGATGATAGTTTGGCCCTGCGGGTAGTCGCCGGCCCGCGAGTACAGCATTCGCAGCAGGTTAGAAAGCGTAGTGACGCTGCCCACCGACGAGCGCGTGGTGCCGCCGCCGCGCTGCTGTTGCAAGGCCACGGCCGGCGGCAGCCCGTCCACTACATCGACCTCGGGCACCGAGAGCTGGTGAAACAGCCGCCGCGCATACGGCGACACCGACTCCAGGTAGCGTCGCTGCGCCTCGGCATACAGCGTGCCGAAGGCCAGCGACGACTTGCCCGACCCCGACACGCCCGTAAACACCACCAGCGCATCGCGCGGAATGTCCACGTCCACATTTTGCAAATTGTGCTCGCGGGCGCCGCGCACCCGCACAAAGCCGGGCCGGTTAGTTGATTCTTCCATTCTGAATAAGCGTAAGGCTATTCAGAACGGGGCGCGGGGGTGGCGGGTTAGCGTAGGCTGGGGCGTGGGCGAGCTAAGCGGTAGATGCTCAGAGTAGCAAGGGCCGCAATAAGTATGGCGATAAGTCGCCAGGGCTGTTGCCAAATGCTCACAAAATCTCGTTGAGCTATTTGCCAAAAAGAAGGTGCTAGGATGGGTGGCTCATACTTTTCCATACGCACGCAACAACCTAACGCAGAGTATGACACCACTTCCCCTACCTGCGTCACAGGCTTAATAGCCTTTTTATTCACCACGTAAAAAACTGTATGCGAATGCTCAATATCAAGCCAGTATCTTGGGTGTTCCAGCCGATTCATTAAATCTAGCACACTAACTAAATTACGGTAGGTAGTACCCGGCCGAAAATAAATTCGAACCCCTCTGGCGTGGGCAGTATCTATTCGCACAGCCTGCACGGCATTCGCTGTCACCACATCATTTACGAAATCATTCAGCTTTCCCCCGTTGAGGTTGATGTTATCCCACCTGGTTTCACGCTTAATGCGCGACCACAAGCTAGGGAATAGGGCAATACCGTAGTAAGTGGGGTATTTAACTGCCATTTTCTCTGGTACCGGCATCGTTAATTGTATCGCTCCATACTGCCGCAACTGCCGCCGATGCGCCAACAGCGCCTGGCAGCCCAGCAGCAGCAGAAACCCCAGCGCTACCCAGCCGGGCGGCAATAGCAGGCGGCGAGAATAGCGACGTGGGGCGTACATATATGGCAGCAAAAAGCGGTTTTCTTCTTGATGCCGCCATTACCTTGATTGCACAAAAAAGCGCCTGTGGCCGGGTGGCCGCGGGCGCTTTTTTGCGTTCGTCATGCTGGGCGCAGTGAAGCACCTTGGCAGGTCACGCTAGGACGGCAACTCAACGAAGCGACCAAGATGCTTCGCTGCGCTCAGCATGACAGGCATTACTCTTCGGGGTCGCTTTCGGCGGTCAGGTTTTTGCCCTGGTGCTGCATTTCGGGCAGCGTGAAGCTGGCGTCGCGTGCGTGCGTGAGCTCGTCGGGCAGGTTGTCAGCGCTGGCGGGCGACGGGCCGTCGGGGGCTTGGGTGTCCGAGCGCAGCGAGTCGTCCATCATGTCGGCCATTTGCTGGCCGCTGTTGTCGTCGAATACCTGGCCGGCCGTTTCGCGGTCGAGGAAGCTATCCGATTCTTTTTCGGTGGCCGTGCGCGAGTCGGGCTGAGCATTGGCGGGCGCGTCGGAAGGCGCGCCGGCTTTGCCGTTGAGGTCGTTGGTGTTCGGAGTTTGGGGAATGGAAGCCATAATGAATTAATTGTTAGAGTGTTCAGCGTCGTTTCTGTCTTGCCACGAAGCCTGCTTGTGGCCGCCGGCGTAGCGCTCGTCGTCATCGGCCCAGGTGCCTTCCTGCACGTCGCGGTCAGCGTTTTGCACGTTGCGCACGCCCTGGGGGTCTTCGTTTTGCACTACGTGGCCACGCTGCTGCTCAGGGTTGGCGTTTTCGGCGTCGGTGCTGTAGTCTTCGGTAGCCGGGGCATCTTTGTCGCGAAACTCGCTGAACTCGTCGGGGTTGTCGTTGCTACCGTCGTTTTTAGGCGAGCTGGCCGTAGGGTTTACGTTTTCGGGCTTGCCAAAATCGCCGTAGCCCGGCGAGCCGGCCTGGGCCTTCTTAGCGGGGTCGTTGGCGTTCGGCTTGGCTTGGTCGGCCTGGTTTTGCTGATAGTTCGGCAGGGTGCCGTCGCTATCAAGGGCGGCGCTGGTGGTGGAATCGGTAGCCATAAAAAAGAGAGTAGACGGTGGGAAAGTTGGCCGGCCGGGCCGGGCTCCCTGCTTACTCCAATTTGCGCTTTGTGGTTTCCTGTGGTTTCCTATGGTTTCCGGCAGCACCAGCTGCGGCGCTGGCCCAACGCCCGGCTGCTTGTTGCGTTAAACCGGGCCATGACGATTCACCACGACCCCGCCAACCAGGAGTTTACCGCCGGCTCGCCCGAGCAGCCCGCCGAGCTCGCGTATTCACTGCCCGATAAAGGCACCATCGACTTTACCCACACCTTCGTGCCCGAAGACCAGCGCGGCCAAGGCACCGCCAACGAGCTGGCCCGCGCCGGCCTCGCCTTCGCCCGCCAGCACCACCTCAAGGTGCGCACCAGCTGCGAGTTTATGGCGGCATTTGCGCAGCAGCACAAGGAGGAATACCAGGATATTCTAGCATAAAAAACTCAGTGTAGCTTGGACTTTGTAGTCCGCGCGCGAGCGCAGCTCGCATCCACGTAAGCCACCGTTGACAAGCGTGGATGCTCGCTGCGCTCGCGCGCGGACTACAAAGTCCAAGCTACACTGAATTACGCCCGCCGCTCGAAGCGCAGGCGTAGCTCGCCATTGGGCCGCAGCGTGATGAGCGGATTGAGGCCGGGCGGGGTGGCGGCGGTGGGCAGCACGCGGTAGCGGCGCAGGGTTTGGATGAGCACCAATTGCAGCTCGGTGAGGGCAAAATGGCTGCCCACGCACAGGCGCGGCCCGCCGCCGAAGGGCAGGTAGCCGTAGGTGGGCAGTGGCGGCTGGGCCTCGACCGCAAAGCGCTCGGGCCGAAACACTTCCGCATCGGGCCACAGGCCGGCGTGGTGGTGCAGGCCGTAGACGTAGAGCGAGAATACGCTGCCTTTGGCAATGAACTGGCCCTGAAACTCGTCGTCTTCGGTGGCCACGCGGTCGATAATCCAGGCGGGCGGGTAGAGGCGCATGGCCTCCTGCACCACGTGCAGGGCGTAGGGCACGCGGGGCAAATCCGGGAACTCGGGCGGCTGGCCGCCGGGCAGCTCGCGCTCGACTTCGGCTACCAGCTTTTCCTGCACTTCCGGGTGGCGGGCCAGCAGGTAAAAGGCCCAGGTAAGGGCATTAGCCGAGGTTTCGTGGCCGGCCACGAGCAGAATGTTCAGCTCATCCACCAGCTGGTCTTCGGCCATGGGCTCGCCAGTGTCTTCGTAGCGGGCATCGAGCAGCATTTGCAGCAGGTCGTCGGGCGGGGCGGCGCCGGGCGGCAGGGCCGCCGCGGCGGCGCGGTGGCGCGCTATACCCTGGCGCACCAGCTCGCGCAGCTGCCGGGCCAAGGCGTCGTGCTGCCCGTAGCTGCCCCGCAGCCAGTGCAACGGCCGCAAATACGGCTGCCGAATGGTGGTGACGTAAAACCACTGAATGGCCGTGAGCCAGTCGCTGAGCTGCGTCAGCTCGGCGTCGCTCAGGGCGTCGCCAAACACCGACTGCGCCACGATGCGGAAGGCCACCCGCGTCATGGCGGCGTGGGCATCCAGCTCCACGGAGCCGTTTTGGCCGGCATTTTGGGCAGCCAGCTCGGCCACCCACTCGTCGGCCGCCGCCCGCATGAGGCGGGTGAGGCCAGTCAGCTTCTGGCGGTGAAAGCCGGGCTGAATGAGCCGGCGCTGCCGCAGCCAGTCGGCCCCTTCATTCGTGAGCAGGCCTTTGCCGAGGTAGCGCAGCAGCCCGTGCGTGAGGTCGGACTTGTGGTAGCGGCGGTGGTTTTTCTGCAAAATGTGCTGCATCAGCGCCGGGTCGCGCGTCACTACCGACGGTTTCACGCCGCCCAAGTACAGGTTTACCGTGTCGCCGTAGGCGGCGAGCACTTTGTTGAGGTTGCCCACCGGGTCGCGGGCCTTTTTCAGCGATTGGCTCAGGGTGAGCCAGCGGGGCACCTGGGGCCAGGCGGTGGGGGCGGTGGGTTGGTCGGGCATTTTTGGGTTAACTAAAGAACGGTCATGCTGAGCGCAGCGCAGCGGAGTCGAAGCATCTCTTTAGCAGAGTAACTCTTAGTGCCAGCAAAGAAGCGGTAGAGATGCTTCGGCTCCGCTGCGCTGCGCTCAGCATGACGAACACTACTACCTACTCCGGTATCACCAGCTGCCGCGGCAGCTCAAATTTCAGCTCGCGGCTCTTGCTGCGGCCGTGCAGGTGGGCCAAAAAGCCGTCCAATTCCGGCTTGTATTCCAGCCACAGGTCTTCGTGCAGGTTCTTCGGGATGAGCTGGGTGAGGCGCGTGGCCAGCCGCGCCGTGCCCACGAAAAAACCCTGGTACTCGCTGCTAAACTGCCCGGTGTAGTGCTCAAAAATCAGCCGTAGCGTGTACATGCTCAGGTCGATTTCGAGCTGCTTGCTCTTCGTGACGCGGCGGGCGCGGGCGGCCTCCTGCAAGGCGGCGCGCAGGGCCTTCACGAGGCTGCGATTGAGCAGGCGGCCCGATACGGCCACGTTGAAGAGCTCGTGGATGCGGTCGGCGCTGGTTTCGTACACGCTTTCGACCGTGCTCTCGGGCAGCAGCTCGAAGGCGAAGGTGTCGTAAAGCTCGGCGTCGCGGCGCACGGCGCGCAGCACCAGCGCCTCCTTTTCCTTGTCGGAGAGGCGGGCCAGGGCTTTTTTGAAATCGGAGGAAGGAACGGGCATAAGCGAAACGGCAAGGCTGCGAAGGTACCGGTTGTACCGTGGACCCTGCGAGGCCGCGCGTGAACCGAGCGATGCACGGACCCACCGCGCCCACGGTGCAGCTTGCCGAACACGCGGCCCGCTGGCCGGTTTATAGCCTACTTCGCTGAGGCGATGTTCCTGATTTCCTTTTTCTTAATTCATTCTTCATGAGCGACCAAACGCCCACCTACGCCAAGACCTTCGCGCTTGGCGGCGACCTCCCCGTGAACCGCCTCGGCTACGGGGCCATGCGCATCACCGGCCCCGGCATTTGGGGCCCGCCCCAAGACCACGCCGAGAGCCTGCGCGTGCTGCGGCGCGCCGTGGAGCTGGGCATCAATTTTATTGACACCGCCGACAGCTACGGCCCCAATGTATCGGAGGAGCTGATTGCCGAGGCGCTGCACCCCTACCCCGCCGGCCTGGTAATCGGCACCAAAGGCGGCCTGCTGCGCACCGGCCCCAACCAATGGCCCATCGATGCCAGCCCCAAGCACCTCGAAGCGGCGCTGCACGGCAGCCTGAAGCGCCTAAAAGTCGACCAAATCGACCTCTACCAATTGCACCGCGTTGACCCGAGCGTGCCGTTTGAAGACACGCTGAAGTTTTTGCAGAAAGCGCAGAGCGAAGACTTAATCAAGCACGTCGGCTTGTCGGAAGTCGATGTCGACCAGATTAAAAAAGCCCAGGAATTCGTGCCCATCGTGTCGGTGCAGAATATGTACTCGGTCGACAACCGCAAGTGGGAGCCGGTGCTCGACTACACCCGCGCGCAGGGCATGGCCTTTATTCCGTGGTACCCGCTGGCCGGCGGCAACGCCGAGGCGCTGAAAGCGCTCGACCAAGTGGCCCAAAAGCACGGCGCCACGCCGCAGCAAATTGCCCTGAGCTGGCTGCTGCACCACTCGCCCAATATCCTGCTCATCCCCGGCACTTCGAAGGTGAGCCACCTGGAAGAGAACGTGAAGACGGCGGATATTTCTCTTTCTGCGGAGGATATGGCGACGCTGGATAAGGTCGGCGGAAAGTAAGCAGCTGTTATGCAGCAAGTAATCGTCATGCTGAGCGCAGCCGAAGCATCTCTACCGCTTCGTTGCTGGCACGAGGAGTTAGTTAACCGGCAGAGATGCTTCGACTCCGCTACGCTGCGCTCAGCATGACAATCGTTTTCAATAGTAAAACCACACCCAACCATGAAATACAACCTCTTAGGCAACACGGGCCTGAAAGTATCGGAATTGTGCCTGGGCACCATGACGTTTGGCAGCTCGGGCGGGCGCTTTGCCGCCATCAATGGCGTGGACCAGGCCGGGGCCGACGCGCTCACCAAGCGGGCGTTCGACGCGGGCATCAACTTCATCGACACGGCCAACGTGTACACCGAGGGCCAGTCGGAGGAGATGACCGGGCAGGCGCTGCGCAACCTGGGCCTCAACCGCTACGACGTGGTGCTGGCCACCAAAGTGCGCGGCAAAATGGGCGACGGCCCCAACGATACCGGCCTCACGCGCAAGCACATAATGGCCCAGGCCGAGGCCAGCCTCAAGCGCCTGAATACCGACTATATCGACCTATACCAGACGCACAGCTTCGACCCGCTCACGCCCTGGGAGGAAACGTTGCGCGCCCTCGATGACCTCGTGCGCCAGGGCAAGGTGCGCTACATCGGGGCCAGCAACGTGGCCGCCTGGCAGCTGATGAAGGCGCTCGGCGTGTCGCAGTACCAGCGCCTCGAAAAGTACGTGTCGCTGCAAGCCTACTACACCATCGCGGGCCGCGAGCTGGAGCGCGAGCTCGTGCCCCTGCTGCTCGACCAAAAAGTGGGCCTCATGGTGTGGAGCCCGCTGGCCGGCGGCTTCCTGAGTGGCAAGTACACCCGCGAAAACCAGCAGGCCGACGGCCGCCGCGGCGGCAGCGGCTTCGACTTCCCACCCGTTAACAAAGACCTGGCTTTTAACATTATCGACAAGCTGCGGCCAATGGCCGAGGCCAAAAACAGCACCGTAGCCTCGCTGGCGCTTGCCTGGCTGCTGCACCAGAAGGTGGTGAGTAGCGTCATCATCGGGGCTAAGAAAATGGAGCAGCTGGAGGACAACCTCACGGCCGTGGACGTGAAGTTTACGCCTGAAGAGTTGCAGCAGCTCGATGAGGTCAGCAAGCTGGCGTCGGAGTACCCGGACTGGATGCTCGAATTCACGAGCGGCGACCGCAAGGTAGAGTAGGTAACTAGGGTAATGGGTAATCGGGGTAATCCACCCGCCATGCTGAGCGCTACGCAGCGCTCAGCATGGCGGGATATAGTTACTATGCCAGCTACCCATTCCCCCGATTACCTATTATTGAAGGAAACGAAACCGCTGGCGCACGGGTTATTATTCGCTGCTGCCCTTCTACCGTCGGCGGCGGCCACCGTATTTTTGCATTATGGCATTCCCCGCTACCCGCCCGCAGATTGACTACCAGGATGATGTGCTCACGCTCGAAGAAGAGCAGGAGCTGCGCACCCTCGTGGTGTACAACGACGACGTGAATACCTTCGACCACGTCATCAAAACGCTCATCGACGTGTGCGAGCACGAGCCCGAGCAGGCCGAGCAGTGCACGCTGCTTATTCACTATAAAGGCAAGTGCGCGGTCAAAAACGGTACTTTTGAGGAGCTGGCGCCGCGTTGCTCGGCTATTCACGACCGCGGCATTTCGGCCGACATCGTTTGATTTTACCGCCCGGCTTTCAGCGGCCGGGCTAGGGTTTTTGGCCCGACGACTCGCGCACGACCAGTTGCGTGGCCAGCACCACCTGGCGCGGGGGCACGGGGCCTTTGGCCTGCTCCAAGAATAGCAGCGCCGCCGTGCGGCCAATCTCAAAGGTGGGGTGCATCACGGAGGTCAGCGCCGGCTCGACCACCGTGGCGTGGTACTCGTCGGTGAAGCCCACCAGCGCCACGTCGGCCGGAATACGCAGGCCCTGCCGCCGGATTTCTTTCATGGCCGCGAAGGCAGTGGTATCGTTTACCCCAAAAATAGCGTCGGGCGGCGCGGGCAGGGCCAGTAGCTGCCGAGTGGCAGCCGTGGCGCTAGTGGCGCTCATGTTGCAGGAGGCGAGCAGCTGCGGGTCAAAATCCAGGCCTTCGGCGGCGAGGCCCTGGCGGTAGCCAGCCACCCGCTCGCGGCTGATGTTGAGGGCCGCCGGCCCGGCGATGTGCGCGATGCGCCGCCGCCCCTGCGCGGCAAAATGCCGGGTAATGCGGCAGGCCGCCGCCTGGTTATCAACTACTACGGTGGGCACCTCGGCGGGCCGGCACACGCGGTCGAAAAACACGAGCGGCGTGCCGGCGGCCAGCAGCGGGTCGAAATGCGCGTAGGTTTTTGTTTCCTGCGATAAGCACATAATGATGCCCTCCACGCGCAGTTGCAGCAGGTTGGCGAGGCACTCCTGCTCCTTTTCAAAGCTCTCGTAGCTGCACCGGATGACGATGTAGTAGCCATGCTCGATGGCCACGCTCTCGATGCCGCTGATGATGGAGGCGAAGAAATGCGTGACCAAAGCGGGCACAATGACGCCGATAATGCGGGTGGCATTTTTGAGCAAACCCATGGCCAGCGGGTTGGGGCTGTAGTGCAGCTCCTGGGCCAATTGCTGCACCCGCTGCGTGAGTTCGGGGCCGATGTCGGGGTGGTTGCGCAGGGCGCGCGACACGGTGGAGATGGATACGTTGAGCGCCTGGGCCAGCGTCTTCAGCGAAACGGGACGTTTGCTCATGGCTACTAGGTTAAAAAGTGGTAAAAGACGCCCGACACGCATAAGCTGGACCTGCCGACGTGCCACTTGCCCCCTCGCCGCTCGCCCGCCAAATCTTCACCTTCCTGCTTCCCATACGAACCCAAAACTAGCGTGCAGACCGGCAGAAATTATTTTTTCTCCGCAAAGGTTTGCGCAAAGCTTTGCGGAGAAAAAATTGCAAAAACTTGATAAACAGTTGATTTTATCGCGTTAGTTTTGGTCGCTATAGCCTCTGGCGGGGTCCTTAGCTTCTGCCCAATCTCCCTTTCCCACCCCATGCATTACCGCCGAGTCGGCCGCACCGATATGCACGTTTCGCCCCTGAGCCTGGGGGCATCGGCCCTGGGCGGGGTGTTTGCCGACATCGACCCGGCGCAGGGCATCCGCACCGTGCACGAGGCGGTGGCGCAGGGCGTCAATTTTATCGACGTGGCGCCGTACTACGGCTTCACCAAGGCCGAGGCCGTGCTGGGCCAGGCCCTGCGCACCCTGCCCCGGCCGCAGTATTTACTTTCGACCAAAGTGGGCCGCTACGGCCACAACGGCCAGAAGCCCTGGGACTACCGCGCCGCCCGCGTAGCCCGGAGCGTAGACGAAAGCCTCGCCCGCCTGCACACCGACTACCTCGACCTGCTGAGCGTGCACGACGTGGAGTTTGC
>JAKONR010000115.1 GCA_022701825.1 Hymenobacteraceae bacterium
TGCTGACTGGTTGCTGGTCGGCAAGTGCCGGCCAGCAACTAGCAACTTACTCCACGGCTACGCGCTGCACTACCGTTTCGGTGCCGGCCACGAGGCGCAGCACGTACATGCCGGGGGCCAGGGCGCGGGTGTCAAACTCGGCGGTGGCGCCGGTGGCGGTGAGGGCGATGGTGCGGGCGGCCACGGCCTGGCCCAGCACGTTGAGCAGGGTGGCCTGGGCCACGCGCTGGCTGCCCAGCGCGGGCAAGGTCAGCGTGAAGCTGCCGTGGGCGGGGTTAGGCGCTACCGACACCTGCCCGGCCGCGAAGGCCGACTGCGTGGCCGTGACCACGGGCGTGGTGAGGGTAGTAGTGGCGGTGGCCGTGGTGCTGCCGAGGCAGCTGCTGAGCACGCTCACCGTGTACACGGTGCCGGGGGTGAGGCCCGTCAGGTTTACCGGCGAGGCCGTGGCCGTGAGGGTGGCCGTGGCGGGCGAGGTGGTGATGGTGTAGCCCGTGGCCGACGCGCCCCCCGTGAAGCTCAGCGTGGCCGAGGTGCTGGTGAGGTTGCTAACTACCAAGGCGGTAGGTGCTACGCACACCGGCACCACGCACAGCGTGAAATTGCCAAACACCGAGGCCGGGCCGGTGGTGTAGGCAAACACGCGCACGTAGTACGTGTTGCCCACCGTGAGGCCGGTCAGGTTCAGGTTTTCGGTGCCCGAGCCGGTGGCATCTACGCAGTTTACACTGGTGAGAGCGCCGCAGGTGCCCGAAAAGGCTTCTACCACGGCATCAAACGCGCCGTTGGCCGTGACGCGGTGCAGCGGGCTGGTGGCCACGAAGCTATACCACACGTCGTTGGCCGTGGCGCTCGTGCTGCCGCTGCACGCGCTGGGCGCCTGCGACTGCGTGGCCCCCGAAATGCTGCCCGTGATGGTAACGCAGGTGGGGTTGACGGTGAGGGCGATGGCCGCCGCGCACTCGTTGTTGCCGGGGATGGTGCCGAAGGTGGCCGCCGCCGTGGCCACGCCGCCGGCCGAGCAGTTGCTCTGGATGATAACCGTGTAGGCCGTGCCGGGCGTGAGGCCCGTAAAGGTGGCCGTGGTGCCCGTGATGGTTTGGGTAGTAGTAGCCGGAATGGTGCTCACCACGTAGGTGCTCGCCGCCGAGGTGGCCGTGAAGCTCACGGTGCCCGTGGTGCCGGTGACGCCGGAGAACGTGATGTTGCTGACCTCGTTGCACACCGGCGGCGCGGTGGTGCTAAAGCCCGCGATGGCCGCCACCGACGTAGCATTGCTGGCGCAGTTGGCCACCACGTTTACCAGGTAGGTGGTGCCCGGCGTGAGGCCCGTGAGCGCCACCGGCGAGGCCGTGGCGGTAACGGTGGTAGTGGCGGGCGTGGTGGTGATGGTGTAGCCCGTGGCCGAGGTGCCGCCCACGAAGCTCACCGAAGCCGTGGTGGCCGTGATGCTGCGCACCGCCAGCGTGGTGGGCGCGGCGCAGGGCACCACCGGCGCCGTGATGGTGAAGTTGGCGTCGGAGATGTCGAAGAAGTAGTTGTCGGCCGCCTCTACCATAATGCGGGCCGTGGTGCTGGCCACGCTGGGCAGCGTCACGGCCTCGGTGCCATCGTTGGCAGTATTAGCCAGCAAGACGGTGGGGTAGGTGAGGCCGCCGTCGGTGCTGAGGCGGATGTTGACGGTGGTGCAGTTCACGCCGTTGGCGGTGGTGCCGGCCACGTCCCAGGTCACGGGCTGGCTGCTGCCGCCGGCCAGGCTCACGGCCGTGTTGGGCGAGGTCACCAGGAACGGCCCGGCCGCGCTGGTAGTCGTCAGGCTCAGCGGCAGGATGGCCAGGCCGCTATTCACGCCGCCCACCACGCCCAGGCCCGCGTTGGCCGCCGTGAAGCGGTCGCGCAGGGTCAGGCGGAAGTTGAGGGGGCGCGACACGGTGGGCAGGCGCTCGCCCAGCGTCACGGTGTTGCTCACCAGGTCGGCCAGGCGCGGGAAGTAGCGCGTGGGGTTGGTGGTGGGGTAATACGAGCGGAAGAGCGGCGACGTGCTGCCGGCCACCTGCGCATCGGCCGGGGCGCGGCCCGTGGCGGCGCGGTCAAATTGCTCCCAGCAGTAGGTCAGGCCGTCGCCGTCCGAGTCGTAGCCGCTGGCCGTCAGCTTGAAGGGCGTGCTAATGGGCAGCACCTTGCCGCTGGCCGGCAAGATGGGCGTGGGCGGCGTGTTGGTGGTAGCCGTGACCACGGCGCAGCTGGTGGTGCTCAGGTAATCGAGTATCTGGTCGTAGCTGGCCACGTGGAAGTAGGCATCCGAGTTGGGCTGCACGTTGTTGAGCGCCCCGCAAATACCGGCGTAGGCCATAATCGTGGTGCCCGAGCCGGGCTCGTAGGCGTAGGCCGCGCTGCGGTTGCCGCCCGCGCAGCTGCCAGCGTTGCCATCAAAGGTGTGGCTGCCGCCAAACTGGTGCCCCAGCTCGTGGGCCACGTAGTCGATGTCGAAGGCATCGGCCACGGGCGAGCTGGTGCCGGTGGTGCCGCGCGCCTTTTGGCCGGCGCGGCACACCACGCCCAGGCCCGCCACCCCGCCGCTGGCCGTGCTGAAGACGTGGCCGATGTCGTAGTTGGCCGTGCCGATGAGCAGGTCGATGTTGGTCTGGTTTTGGGCCAGCAGGGCGTTGGCGGTGTTGGCGTTGGTGTAGGGGTCGGTGGTGGCGTCGGCATACACCAGTTGGCTGTTGCCGGCCACCAGCTCCAGGCGCACGGCCAGCTCCTTCTCATACACGCCCACCACCCGGTTGATGCTGACCACGATGGCCGCCTGGCTGGCGGCTATTTGCTGCTGCGCCGTGGCGCCGGCGGGCAGGTTGCGGCTCTGGAAGGCCGTGTACTCGCCGGTGGCGGCCACCGCCAGGCGGTAGGTGCGCAGCTGCTGCCCTACGGCGCGCTGCCCGGTGCCGGCCGCGCCCTGGCGGGCGCCGGCTTTGGGAGCGGCCGCGTCGGTTACGTCGCAGAGAAAGGAGTTGCCCGGCATGTCGCGCTTCCAGAAGCTGAGGTAGTGCTGGGTGTCGGCGCGGGTGGCGGGGTCGATGTAAAACGCGCCCGTGTTGGCCGACAGCACCTGGGCGTGAAAGCCCAGCGGCGTGAGGTCGAGGCGCAGGGTGGCGGCGGGGTCGTCCACGCCCACGCCCACGTAGGTTTTGATGCTCGGAAACTGCGCCGCCAGGGCCGGGGCCATCACTGGCGACTCCTGCACCCGAAAGGTGGCGTTGGTGCCATTGGGCAGCGGCAAGGTCAGCAGCAGCGCCTGGGTGCCGGCCGTGCGCTCAAGCGGGGCCGCCGCCAGCGCGGTGCGCAGGCTGGCCACGTCGAGCGTGAGCGGGCGGGCGGCCGCCAGGGCGGCTTTTAGGGGCGAGGTGGCCGCCGCCTGGCGGGCCGCCGCATCGTCGCTAAAGAAGTTGGGGGCCGATTGCTGGGCCTGGGCCGAGAAGGCCAGGCCCAAGCCGAACAGGCCGGGCGCGCTGCGGCGCAGCAGCGCCCGCAGCCGCTGGGCCAGCGAGTTGAGGTTTTCCATGCAGGAGGTAAAAGTGGGGAAATAAATGAGGGGGAAGTGAGGAACTGCCTAAATGTAAGCGGTTTTGGTCGCAGTGGCCGCAAGCGGCGCGGCCGGGCCGTAGCGCGGGCTTTCAGCCCGCGTGCGCTAAGCCCATGCGTAGGGGGCGGGGGTAGCGACGCGGCCGGGGGGGGAGGCGCCCACGCCAGAGCAGCAAACACGGCCACCATCCCAAAAGCCGCCCCGGCGCCCGGCTTGCTCGCGGACTGAAAGTCCGCGCTACCTTAGCCCTCCACCGGCACCGTTTTGTCGACTTGCTTTTGCAGCGGGTCGGCCAGGTCGGGGCGGTGCCAGCTGCCGCGCCAGTACCACAGCCCGGCCACCACGGCAATGCCCACGTTGGCCACCACAAACGACCACCAGATGCCCCGGAAGCCCAGCCCCGTGTGGTGCGACAAGTACCACGCCACCGGAAACTGAAACACCCAGATGCCCGTGATGGTGAGTACCATGGCCGAGAGCGTATTGCCCGCCCCCCGAAACGCGCCCGACACCGTTTGCTGCACTCCCGTGAAGCACAGGCTCAAGGCCGCGATGCGAATAAAAACCACCGCGTTGTCGGCCACCACCGCGTCGCCCCTGAGAAAGAAGCCCACCAACGGCCGCGCCGCCAGCCAAATAGCCCCGCCCACCACCAGCAGCCCGCCAAAGCTGACGCCGATGGCGTAGTTGGCCGTTTGCACCGCACGGGGCAGGTTTTTGGCCCCGATGTTCTGGGCCACCAGCGTGGAGCAGGCCAGCGAAATGCCCAGCGCCGGAATAATACCCAGCGCGATAATGCGCGACCCGATGCCATACGTGGCCAGCACCGTG
>JAKONR010000140.1 GCA_022701825.1 Hymenobacteraceae bacterium
TTACCCAGCACCTCGCCCACGATACGGGCCGATTTCTTGTGGCTCTTGGTGTAGCTCACGCCGAGCTCGCTCATGCCGTAGAGCACGCGCCGGTGCACGGGCTTGAGGCCGTCGCGCACGTCGGGCAAGGCCCGCGAGATGATAACCGACATCGAGTAGTCGATGTAGGCCCCGCGCATCTCGTCTTCGATGTTAATCGGGATTATTTTTTCGCCTTCGGCCATTCTGGGGATTAGCTGTTAGCCTTCAGCGCAGGCCATGGAGGCAGCCCGCAACTGTCAGCTACTGTTCGAGAAAGAGCAGCGAAGCCGCGGGCCGGCTACGGGTTGCGTTTCCGCGATGGAAAAACCTGCCCCCCGGCCCGCTACTTACATGCCCGCGCAAGATACGGCGAAAAACCCGTTTTTCCTAGCTTTTACGGCACTTTACCACCCTTCTCGCCCTCCCCCCGACAGCCACCCCGGCGGCGGCCCTGGCCCAGCCAAATGGCTAATTCCCAAAAACGGCGTATCGGCCAGCCGCTTAGAGGTGGCGGCTGTGGTCGGCCTCGCGGCGCCCGCCCCCCCCCTCCTTGTTGAGCTTGATGCGCTCGCCCACGGCCGGGTGCTGCATCTTCCAGATGGGCCGGGCGCGGTACTTCACCCCGTTGTGCATGTGCACCTTGCGGGCGTGGCACGAGTCGATGGGGCACGTGCGGCAGCTGCCCAGCAGCAAGGCCAGCAGCACTGGCAAACCCAGAAAAAGCCCGCGACGGGCACCAGCCCCGGACAAGGATATCCTATTCATAGCGGTAAAGGTAAACTCGCGGCATTTCCCGGCCCCGCTACCCGCCCCCGTTGCAGCAAGTCTGCCACCCGCTTATCCGCCACTTGCAGGCGCACCCGGCCCCCGCTGCGGGTGTGCACCACCGTGCGGTAAGTAGTCACCCACAGAAAGCGCTGCTCCTCAAACGGCGCGAGCGCCGACCAGGGAATCAGTACCGGCGGGTGCCCGACGCGAAACAAAAAGCTGGTGCGCAAGCCCAGCCCCCCGGCCGCGCTGGTCGCGGTAACGATACCCCCGTAAGCAACCATGCCCACCTTTAACTGACCTACTCGCAGCGGCTCCCCCGCCGGCGGGGCGGCCACCCGGTAGTCGCGGGCCAACTGCTGCCAACCCAGTAAAGCCAGGGTTTTGGCAATCAACCCCCACAAGGCGGCGAAGGCCAGGCACCAAACCGCAATAAATCCCCCGGTCCCCAGGCCAAAAAACGTTAGCGCAAGCAGTATTTTCATCCTCCTTCACATTCAGTTGCATTACCGCCTTCGCTTATTACGCTAGCCGCGTCGGCACTCTCCCACTCGGCCAGAAACTGGGCCACGAACTCCTCCATAAACTCATGCCGGCGCGCAGCCAGCCGCCGGGCAGCCGGCGTGTGCAGGCGGTCCTTGAGGTGCAGCAGCTTCTCGTAGAAGTGATTGATGGTGGGCGCGGTGCTTTGCTTGTACTGCTCGAAGTCCTGGTGCGAGACGGGCGGCGTGGCGGGGTCGTGCATGGGCCGCCCCTTGTGCTCGCCGTAGGCAAAGGCCCGCGCCACCCCGATGGCCCCGATGGCATCGAGCCGGTCGGCGTCCTGCACCACGGCCGCCTCGGGGCTGCTCGCGGGCGTGGCCACGCCCAGGCCCTTGAAGCTCACTTCGCGAATCACCTGCTCGACGCGGACCACCGTGGCCTCGGGCACCCGTTGGCTCAGCAGCCAGGCGCGGGCGGCGCGGGGGCCGGCCTCGTAGTCGCCACCGTGGTATTTCCAGTCGGCGATGTCGTGCAGCAGCGCGGCCAGCTCGGCTACTTCGAGGTCGGTGCCGGGGGTTTGGGCGGCCAGCACGCGGGCTACCTGCCACACCCGCCGAATGTGCGGCCAGTCGTGGCCCGAGCCTTCGGCTTTGAATTTTTCTTCGATGAAAACGGCGGTGGCGGCAACGACGGACGACATGGGCAACGGACTGGTAACCAGCCGGGAGAAGGTAACTACGCTTAATTGCCCGCGGCCGCGGGCGCCGCAAAGCTACTTTTGCCGCAGGGCTGCATCTCCCGGATAAAGAAAATCCCGTCGAAAATACTCGTCCACGCGGCCTGGTCGGTGTAGCCGCGCCCGCCTTCGTAGCCCAGCCCCCGCATGTAAAACGGCACCGCGTAGCCCGGCTGCTGCGCCCGAAACGCCCGAAAATCGACAAAGCCGTAGGGCAGCCGCGCCGGCAGCCAGGTCTCGAAGTAGCCCCGGCGCGGCGGCACTATGGGCGTGGGCTGCGCGGCCTGCACCCGCCGCGTGCGGCCGGTAGCCGACAAAAAACCCAGGCAGTACGTTTCGGCCGCCCGGCCCGGCGGGGCCGTGAAGTGCGCCCCCATAAAGGTGGTGACCCGCGCGGCCGACCCGTAGCCCGCCTGCCGCCACTTGGCAACGTGCAGGTTGGCGGCCCACACGATGATTTTTTGGGTGGGGTATTTTTCGCGCACCAGCCACTCCAGGTTGCGGGCCAGTTGGGCGTCGCGCAGGTTGTAGGTGTCGATTTCATCCTCCGTGTACACGGCGCTTTCTTGGGCCAGCACCCGCAGGTTTTCGAGCACCCGGCCGCCGTAGCCGGCGCGGGCGGCCGGCGAAAGCTGGGCCAGCAGCGTGTCGGCCATCAATTCGAAGCGCCGCAGCTTGGCCTGCTTGTGGGCGATGAGGTAGGTGGCGGGCCGGGTCGAGAAGCGCCAGGGCTGGCTCAGCGTATCGAGAAAGGGCACGAAAAACGCGTTGAACCGGCGCGTGGCCGCCAGCGGCACCGCCTGCTGCCCCAGAAACCCGCGCAGGTAGCCCGGCAGGGCGCGCCGGCTGTAGGCACCGTAAAATTGATTATCGAGCCCCGCCAGGTGCAGCGGCCGGGCCGTGGCGTAGGTGCCGGGCAGGTAGTCGTAGAGCAGGTCCTCGGCCTGCGGGCAGGCCGTCCAGTAAGGATAGATGTTGGCCCGCACAAACGCGCGCAGGGCCGCCGGCTGCCTGGGCAGGCTGTCCCAGCCGTGGTTGAGGGCAAAAAAGTCGCTTTCCCACACCAGCACGTTGAAGCCCTTGTGCTCGTGCAGGTACTTCACCAGGCGGGTTTTGGCCTGAAACGTGGCCCCGTCGCCGTGGTCCTGCTCGCCGAGCAGCACCACCCGCGCCGCGCCAATGGCCTGCCCGAGGTCCGCCAGGTCGGTCGTATCCGGGGCGGCCGGGTCGATGGTGGCGATGGGCTGCGTGTGCTGTTTTACGTAGGTTTGAATGACGCCGTAATTGGATTGTGCCCATGCCGGGGACGCCAGTAGCGGCAGCCAAAGCAGCAAGCCGCTCAGCCGGTAGCTGTTGCGCGTGTTATTTTTCATAAGCGAGGAAGCCGGGCGCCGAGTGCGCGAACGGTGGCGGGTAGCTGAGCCGCGGGCGGGCCGTAAAGTTGCAGCCCGCCGCCCTAGCTTGCGGCCTGAATTCCCGCTGGCTGGCGCCCGGCCGGCTACCGGCCGGGCGGGCGGCAAGCTAAAGCTTACCCTACGATGGAAAAAATTGCCATGCTCGGCGGCGGCTCCTGGGCCACCGCGCTTACCAAAATCCTGTCCGAAAACGGCGCCCGCGTCGATTGGTGGCTGCGCTCCAAGGACGACGTGCAGCACTTGCTGCGCACCGGCCACAACCCGCGCTACCTCTCGGCCGTGCAGTTCGACCGCAACCTGGTCTACCCCACCACCGACCTCACCGACGCCGTGGCCGAGGCCGACTGGCTGGTGCTGGCCGTGCCCGCCGCCTTCGTGCAGCCCGTGCTCGACAAGCTGGGCCGCGATACCCTGCGCCACAAAAGCGGCGTAATATCGGCCATCAAGGGCATGATACCCGGCAAAAACGTGCTCGTGACCGACTACGTGCAAGAGCGCTTCCGGCTGCCCCCCGGCCGCCTTGGCGTGATAGCCGGCCCCTGCCACGCCGAGGAAGTGGCGCTCGAAAAGCAGAGCTACCTCACCATCGGCTCGCCCGACGTGAGCGGGCTGGCTAATAACTTCTGCCAATTGCTGCGCAACCGCTACGTGAGCGCCCACCCCGCCGCCGACCTCGACGGCATCGAGTACTGCGCCGTCATGAAGAACATCATTGCCCTCACCGGCGGCATCGCCCACGGCCTGGGCTACGGCGACAACTTCCTGGCCGTGCTCGTGAGCAACGCGGTGCAGGAAATCCGCCGCTTTTTGCAGGCCATCTCGCCCCAGCCCCGCGACCTCTCGGCCTCCGCCTACCTCGGCGATTTGCTGGTGACGGCCTACTCGCAGTTTTCGCGCAACCGCACCTTTGGCAACATGGTGGGCCGCGGCTACTCCGTGAAGTCGGCCCAGCTCGAAATGAACATGATTGCCGAAGGCTACTACGCCGTCAAGAGCATTCACGAGCTCAACCGGCAGCTCAAGGTGAACATGCCCATCACCACGGCGGCGTATAATATTCTCTACGAGCGCATTGCGCCGGCCGTGGAGCTGGAGATTTTGAAGGAGAAGCTGCGATAAACCATCATTTCACACCTAAAAAGCAATTACTACACCTTATGGGAGCCTGGGGAAATCGCAATTTTGAGAATGACCAAGCCATGGATTTTGTCGGTGACTTTACTGATAATCCTTCTTTGGAAAGCCTGGAAGAAGCACTGGCTACCGTAATCGAACAAGGCGAAGAAGAATATATTGAAGTAGATGAAGCGAGCGCCGCTTTGGCTGCCGCCGAGATACTCGCCGCAAAGCTTGCCAAACCGGCACCTGACTTTCCACAGAAACTACAACCAGCATTGGCAGCAATTCAGGTGAACGCTATCCTGCAGAAAAAGGCACGCAAAGCAGTTAAGCAAGTTGTGAAAGAATCAGAATTGCAAGAACTTTGGGCCGAAAGCGGCGACTTAGAAGAATGGCTTGCGATTCAATCAGATTTACTGGAGCGATTAAAATAACCGGCAACTAACTACCGCCTCAACCCGTTATATTTGCAGCCGCTACAAAGAAAGCAAGGGGCCGGGCGCTCGGCCCAACCCCTTACCCAACTACTGGGATAAGTAGGTGAT
>JAKONR010000144.1 GCA_022701825.1 Hymenobacteraceae bacterium
CGAAGTGCGTGGGGTCGTGCAGGCTCACGTTCCAGTAACCATCGGGGCGCTGGAGGCGGGGCAGCGCGTGCATCATTTGCAGGTACATCTGCTGGTATTCGGCGCGGTGGGGCGCGTTTTGGGGCATAATGTCGAGCACGCGCACCAGCGCGGCCACCACCCAGCCGTTGCCGCGGCTCCAGTAGCAATCCTGGCCGTTGGGCTCCTGGTAGGGCGGGATGAAGTCCTTATCGCGCCACCACAGACTATCCTGCGGGTTGTAGAGGCCGTGGCCGCCTTGCCGGGTTTTGGCGAAGTCGTAGAGGCGGTACATCTTACTGTAGTAAGCAGTATCCTTGGTCAGTACGCCGAGCTTAGCGAATACCGGCATGGCCATTTGCAGCGCGTCTATCCACCACCAATCGTCCACTTTGTCGCTGTGCACCATGTTGTCGATGTTGGCTTTCAACTCCTGAATGCGCTCGGGCCGGGGGTCGATTTTATATAAATCAAGGTAGGTTTGGCCGGCGCACTGGTCGTCGGCATTGCGGCCGGTGGGGCCGTTGCGCAGGCCCCATTGGTGCTTCTGGCCCCAGTCCACGGCGTAGTTGTAGTAGGCCTTTTTCTTGTCGAGGCCGTACAGCGCCATCAGGCCTTCGTAGTACACGCCGCGCGTCCAGATATGGCTGGGGCGCAGCTTATTGGTCATGATTTCCTTGCCGGGGTCTGGCCAGGTTTTCATGAAATAAGTGTTGGCCAGGGTCATCTTTTTGAGAATCTCCTTCTTCTTGGGAAGCTGCTGCGCGGCGGTGGGGGCGGCGATAGAGAGGGCGAGGGCGAGGGCGAGGTAGCGGGGCACGGGGGAAATGGGCTTCTTTTAGAATAGTATTTATAGCTGCTCGTCGGTCTTATTACCCCACCCCCGGCCCCTCCCCTCCGGGAGAGGGGAGCCTATCGTTGGGCTGTTGGCTTTTGGCTATCAGCTAATAGCTTTTCTCAACAACGCTAACAGCTAACAGCCAATAGCTAGCAGCTAAATCGTCAGGCTCCCCTCTCCCGCAGGGGAGGGGCCGGGGGTGGGGTAAACGCGTCAGGACACCTTCGCGATTTCTACCGCGTACACTTGCTCTTTACCTTCGAAGTTGGCCCGGAAAATCACCCACTTGCCATCGGGCGAGAAGTGCACGTTGGGCTCCAGCTTGTAGCCATGGTGGGCCATATTCACGAGGTGCTCGGCAGTGAAATGGTCGCCGGCGGGCCGAAACAGGTTAATCCACTGGCCGTCGGGCGCTTTGGCCACCTGGCCGGGGTCGCCGCCGTCGCCGGCAAAGAGCGTCTGGTCGGGCGAGATATTGTAGTGAATCGACCACTCGTTGCGCTGGTGCTGGTAGCGGGTTTCGGGGCCGCCTGCCACGGGCGCGCCAGCCAGGTAAAAGGTCACGCTGCGGGGCTGTTGCAAGTCAAACCAAATCGTCTTGCCATCGGGGCTAAAAAACTCGTGGCCCGCGATTTCGCCCTCCACCGTGCGCTGGTGCATCAGCTTGGTCGCGTGGCTCTTGATGCTGATGGTCCAGATGCGGTCGACCTTGCCCCACGGCCCTTCGTGGCAGTACATGAGCAGGTCGGGGTCGGTGGGCGAAAACTGCACGTGGCCCAGCCAGGTATTCTCCTGGTACAGCTGCTCGCGTTTGCCAGTTTTCACGTTGATGGCGAACAGGATGTGCTGCACCTTGGCATCGTAGATGCGGTTGAAGAAGTCGCTCTTGGCCGGGTATTTTTTGAAAATCTCCCGCGCCTCGGCCCCGCCCAGCGAGCCCGCCAGCAGCGTTTCATCAGCATTCAGCGAGGAGATATTTCCCGGAAAATCGGCCGGGAACAGGTACACCTTGCGCTCCTTGCGGGTGTCGGCATTGATGGCGTACACTTGGTTTTCAACTTGGTAGTACACGTCGTGGCTTTTGCGGCCCACTATCTCGCCTTTTATGCTTTTGTAGTAGGGCGTGAGCGGGCGCACTTGGCGCGTTCGCAGGTTCAGCAGGCGCAGCTGCTGGCCTTTTTCGTCGGTGTGGTAAAACACCATTTCGTCCTGGCCGCTGGCGGTTTTCAGGAAGGGGTTATTGTGGAAGTAGAAGCTGCCATTGCTGCCATCGAGCGGGGTAAGGCGCACTACTTTGTGGCCGGTGGCTTGGTCGACCCATTCGGCGGCAGGCATGGGCTGCTGGCCGCCAGTTTCGAGGCGAGCCTGCGCCTGGGCGGGGCGACCGGGCAGCAGCAGGGCCGCCGCGAGCAAGGCAGTAGCCAGGTAGTTTTTCATGGTAGAAGCAGGTTGGGTGGGGAAAGGAAATGGGCCGCTAGGGCGCGGTAGTTGCGGTGGGTCGGGCAGGCAGGTAACGGGCCACGTCGCGCAGCGCCACCACGCGGTAGTGGTTGTCGTGCAGGCACTTGAGATATTCTTCAAACAGCGCGGGCGGGGTCGTGACCCAGTCGTGGGCCAGGTCGGGCACGCCGTGGATGGTAAGCACCACGATGCGCCCGTTTTTGGCCTCGGCCAGCGCCTCCAGTATCTGCGAGCGGTTGGTGGCCAGCGTAGTGTAGCTGGGCACCAGCAGCGGGTCGTCGGTGGCGGGGTCGTAGGGACGGTCGCCGCCGGTGCGGGCCAGCCGGTAGCCCTGGGCGCGCAGCACAGGCAGGGCGCGCGGGCTGGTGTCGTAGCCGGGGTAAGCAAAGGTGACGGGCCGCGGAATATGGTGCGCCCGGCAGCGGCCTTCCAGCGAGTCTAATTCAGCTGTCAATTCGCTCTCCGTCAACTTATTCACGTGCCGGTGCGTGAGCGTGTGGCTGCCCACCTCAAAGCCCCAGCGGTGCAGCTGTCGGATTTGCGCCCAGCTCAGGTACTTGCTTTTATCGGCAAAAGGCGGTTCCCGAAATTCGCACACGAAAAACGTGGCGCCGAAGCCGTATTTGCGCAGCAGCGGGGCTACGTAGGTGGCATGGGTGAGCGCCGCATCGTCGAAGGTGAGCACCACCAGGCGGTCGGGTACGGGCCGGGGGCGCGCCTCCCCTACTCCGGCGAGCAGGCTCAGCAACAGCAATAAACGGGTGGGAAGGAACATAGCGCGGCCCTTCTGCCGCAGGGGCAGAAGGGCCGCAAGAAGGTTTGGGCTTGTAGGTAAACTGTCCTGTACTCTTCGGTAAACAATGAGTTGGCGGATGGTGAATGGCAGATTGCCTACCGCCTTAGCCCGCCCTCTTACCCCTTAAACTTCGCAATGGCTTGCCGGGTAAAATCGGATAGCACCAAGCGCCCGCTGATGGCTGCGCGCTCATGTAAGAGGCTGTCCCAATGCTCGGTACCAGCCCAAATTACTTGCTTCATGGCTGCCAGCGCCTCGGGGTTGTAGCCAGCCAGCTTTTCGGCAAAAGCCTGCACCGCTGCGTCCAGCGCCGCCGTTGTGTCCAGCACGTTGGCATATAGCCCGCGCTCCTGCGCCCAGGCCGCCGAGCGAAACTCAGCCGCATCCAGCGCCAGCTGGGCGTAGGCGGCACGGCCGATTTTCAGCTCTACCACCGGCCCCACCACGAAGGGCCCGATGCCCACGACCAACTCGCTGAGCTTCACGGAAGCCTGCGCAGTGGCGAAGCAGTAATCGGTGGCCGCCGCCACGCCCACGCCGCCGCCGATGGCTTTGCCTTGCACCCGGCCAATGATGACTTTGGGGCAGGTGCGGCAGGCGTTTATCACCTGCGCGAAGCCCGAGAAGAATTGCTGGCCCTGCGCCTCGTCCTCGATGGCTACCAGCTCATCAAAGCTCGCGCCGGCGCAAAACGTGCGCTCGCCTTCGCTTTTCAAGATGATGACTTTGGTAGTGTCGGCTTGGCCTACGGCGGTGATAGTAGCCGCTAGCTGCCGCAGCAACTGACCGGGTAGCGAGTTGTGCGAAGGGTGAAAGAACGAGATGGTAGCAATGCCTAGGGCATCGGTGGTGGCCGCGACGTGGCCGGCGGTAAGGGTACTCATATTGTATGATTGGCGCTCAATATTCAATACGTCTGTCATGCTTAGCTTGCCGAAGCATGACAGACGTGGTGGACTTTGTTAAAATCCTTACTCCTGGTTTTTCTTCTTTACCATCGTCAAAATCGTGGCCACGGCTACCGTGTCGCCGGTTTGGTCGGTCACTTCCACGTACCAGCGCACGATGCCTTTGGCCACGTCGGTTTCGTCGCGCTTTTCCTGGCCGGTTTTCTCCTTCACCGTCAGCGTCACGCCGATGGTGGTGCCGGGGTACACGGGCTTGGTGAAGCGGCACTCATCGAGACCATAATTTAGCAAAACCGGCCCCTTGCGCGGGTCCACAAACATGCCAGCCGCCTTGCTGAGGATGTAGTAGCCGTGGGCCACGCGGCCCGTAAACAGCGTGCCTTCCAGCGAGGTATCGTCTACGTGGGCGTAGAAATTATCGCCCGACACCTGCGCAAAGCTGCTAATATCGGCGTCCGTTACGGTGTGCTTGTGCGTGGTATACGTCTGCCCGATTTCCAACTCCTCGAAGTAGTGCTGAAACGGGTGCTTATCCTTTTCAATCTGCTTGGCTTTAGGCTGATACACCTCCGTAATGGCCGTAATCATGCTCGGCGAGCCTTGTAGCGCCACGCGCTGCATAAAGTGCTCGACGCCCCGAATACCGCCCATTTCCTGCCCGCCGCCAGCGCGGCCGGGGCCGCCGTGCACCAACTGCGGCAGCGGCGAGCCGTGGCCAGTGCTTTCCTTGGCCATATCAGTATTAATGACCAGAATGCGGCCGTGGTGCGTGGCCGCGCCCAGCACAAATTCCTGCGCCGTGCGTGGGTCGTTGGTCGCCAGCGAGCACACCAAAGAGCCCTTGCCGAGGTTGGCCAGCTGCACCGCTTCGCCTAAGTCATGGTAGGGCATCAAGGTCACCACTGGGCCGAAGGCTTCCAGCTCGTGCGAGTCGAGGTGCTTAAACGGCTGGTCGTTGCGCAGCACAATGGGCGAGATGAAGGCACCCTTCGCCGCATCGGCCCCGCGCTCCTTGCCCAGGATTTCCACGTTTTCCAGGTCGCCGTACACGATGGGCGTGTTTTTGGCGAGCTGCCGCACCTGCTCGCGCAGGCGCTCGGCCTGGGCCCGGCCGGCCAGCGCGCCCATGCGCACGCCTTCGGCCTGCGGGTGGCCGATGGTGGTCTGGGCCAGGGCTTTGCCGAGGGCAATCTGCACGTCTTCGAGCAGGTTTTTGGGCACGATGGCGCGGCGGATGGCGGTGCACTTCTGCCCGCACTTAGCCGTCATTTCCTTGCGCACCTCTTTGATAAACAAGTCAAACTCCGGCGTGCCGGGCACGGCATCGGGCCCGAGCACGGCGGCGTTGAGCGAGTCGGCTTCCAGCGTAAAGGGCACCGCCTCCGAGATGATGCGCGGGTGTGCCCGCAGCTTGGCGCCAGTCGCAGCCGAGCCGGTGAAGGTCACTACATCCTGGTACGTGACGTGGTCCAAAATACCCTGCCCCGAGCCCACTACCAGTTGCAACGCGCCCTCGGGCAGGATACCGCTGGCGATAATCTCGCGCACTACGGCCTCGGTGAGGTAGGCGCTGGGCACGGCGGGCTTCACCACGGCGGGCATCCCGGCCAGCAGGTTCACCGCGATTTTTTCGAGCATACCCCAAATGGGGAAGTTGTAGGCGTTGATGTGCACGGCCACCCCCTCGCGGGGCACCAGCAGGTGCTGCGCCATGAAGGTGCCACCCTTGCTGAGCCCCACCGGCTCGCCCTCCACGTAAAACGGCTTGTCAGGAAACTTGCGCCGCAGCGAGGCATTAGCAAACAAATTGCCGATACCGCCCTCAATATCAATCCACGAGTCGGCCCGCGTTGCGCCCGAGCGGTAGCTCAACTCATAGAAAATCTCCTTCTTCTCCTGCAAGTGAAAAGCCAGTGCCTTGAGCATGCGCCCGCGCTCGTGGAAGGTCATTTTGCGCAGCGCGGGGTTGCCCACGCGGCGGCCGTAAGCCAGGATTTCGGCAAAGTCGAAGCCTTCGGTATTGGCCAGCGCAATGACTTCGCCGGTGCTGGCATCGAGCAACTCGTGCGGGTCGGCGGCACCGGCGGCCCAGCGGCCGAGGGTGTAGTTTTCGAGAGTAGTCATATTTTAAGCTATTGGCTGTCAGCTGCTGGCTGCTAGCTTTTTAGGGGTGGGAATAAGGAAAGAAAGTAGAACGACTATCACAAAAAAAGCCAACAGCTAGCAGCCAGTAGCTAACAGCCCAGACTTTTACACGCGCTCGATAATCACCGCGTAGCCCTGCCCCACGCCGATGCACATCGTCACGAGTGCGTAGCGCTTTTGCTGCTCGTGCAGCTCCAACGCGGCCGTGTTCAGCAGGCGGGCGCCGCTCATGCCGAGCGGGTGGCCCAGGGCAATGGCGCCGCCATTGGGGTTGATGCGCGGGTCATCATCGGCCAGGCCGAGAGCGCGGATGCAGGCCAGCGACTGCGCGGCGAAGGCTTCGTTTAGCTCGATGATGTCAATATCGTTCAGCGTGAGGCCGGCTTTTCTAAGCGCTTGCTGGGTGGCCGGCACCGGCCCGATGCCCATGATACGCGGCTCGACGCCCGCCACGCCCATGCTCACGAGGCGGGCTTTGGGCGTAAGGTTGTGCTGCTTGATACCGGTTTCCGAAGCTAGCAGCAAAGCGGCGGCCCCGTCGTTGAGGCCCGAGGCGTTGCCGGCCGTTACGGTACCGGTTTTGCGGAAGGCGGGGCGCAGGCCGGCCAGACCGTCGAGCGTGGTAGCGGGCTTCAAAAACTCGTCTTCGGCGAACAGCATGGGCTCGCCTGTGCGCTGCGGAATGGGCACGGGCGCGATTTCCTGGGCCAGCCGGCCGCGCCGCTGCGCGGCGGCGGCTTTTTGCTGCGAGGCCAGGGCGAAGGCGTCCTGGTCGGCGCGGCTGATGCCGTACTGGTCGACCAGGTTTTCGGCGGTTTCGCCCATGGCGTCGGTGCCGTACTGGGCTTGCATCGCGGGGTTGATGAAGCGCCAGCCGAAGCTCGAATCGTGCATCTGCGAGTCGGTACCGAAAGCCTTCGAGGGCTTCGATAGCACGAACGGCGCGCGGGTCATATTCTCGACCCCGCCCGCCACAAACAGGTCGCCGTCGCCGCTCTGAATGGCGCGGGCCGCCGCGATGCCCGCCGATAAGCCGCTGGCACAAAGGCGGTTCACCGTTTCGCCGGGCACGCTGTGCGGCAGGCCGGCCAGCAGCGCAGCCATGCGGGCCACGTTGCGGTTGTCTTCGCCGGCCTGGTTGGCGCAGCCCAGCAGCACGTCGGCCACGGCGGCGGGGTCGGCACCGGGGTTGCGGCGCAGCAGCTCGCGGATGGTGTGGGCGGCCAGGTCGTCGGGGCGCACGGTGGCGAGCGTGCCACCAAAATTGCCGATGGGCGTGCGGATGCCGTCGATGATATAGGCTGGGGTCATTTTTTATCAAGTAAAATTGTCTGTCATGCTGAGCGCAGCGTAGCGGAGTCGAAGCATCTCTACTGCTTCGTTGCTAGCGTTAGGAGCTAGTTCACCGGTAGAGATGCTTCGACTCCGCTGCGCTACGCTCAGCATGACAATTACAAAAGCTCATTGCTGGTGCGATAGGCCGTGCCCTTGAACAAAGCCAGTAGCACGCCATTTTGGTTGACTGCCCGCACCTGATACACGCCGATTTTGTGCCGGAGGCTTTCCTCACGCGCCTCCACGGTGAGCACATCGCCAAGCTGGCCGGCTTCGAGGTAATCGACGGTGGCGGTGAGGCCCACGCTCTGGCGGCCGTGGCTGTTGCAGGCCAGGGCAAATGCCGTATCGGCCGCCGCAAACAAGGCCCCGCCGTGCAGCGCACCAAAGCCGTTGAGCATATCGGGCCGCACCACGAAGCGCAGGCGGCAGTAACCAGCGCCGACTTCTTCTACTTTCAAGCCAAGCAATTGGCTGAAGGCATCGTGCCGCAGCATCAGGTCTTTCACGGCCTCGGCCGGCGGGTTATTGGCGGGTGGCAGCGGGCTCATGCTGGAGAAAAAACTGGTGGTCGCGGGCCAGCCGCCGCAGCAGCGGGCTGGCGCGGTAGCGGTCGTCGTGGTACTCGGCGTAGAGGCCGTCGAGGGTGGCCAGCACTTGCAGCGGGCCTAGCTCGTCGGCCCAGGCCAGCAGGCCTTTGGGGTAGTTGACGCCAGTAGTCATGGCCAGTTCCAGGTCCTGGGCCGAGGCCACGCGCAGGTACAGCGCCTCGGCGGCCTCGTTGATGAGCATGGCCAAAATACGGTGCAAAATGACGTAGCCCAGCGCTTCATCCTTGGTCGGCGCGGGCGGCACCGCACCGGGCGCGTAGTCGTAGAAGCCACGGCCGGTTTTGCGCCCCAGGTAGCCGGCCTCAAAGAGGCGCTTTTGGGTGAAGGACGGCCGGTAGCGCGGGTCGTAGAAAAAGGCCGCGAACACCGATTCGGTGACGCGATAATTCACGTCGTGGCCGATAAAATCCATGAGCGCAAACGGCCCCATGCGGAAGCCGCCCAGCTCGGTCAGGGCCCAGTCGATGGTGGCGGCGGCGGCAATGCCTTCCTCCAAAATCCGGATGGCCTCGCCGTAGAACGGCCGCGCCACGCGGTTCACGATAAAGCCGGGCGTGTCCTGGGTTAGCACCGGGCGCTTGCCCCAACTGGCTACCAGCGCTTTTACCTCCTCGGCCAGCCCGGCGCGGGTTTGCACTGCCGGAATTACTTCGACCAACTGCATGAGCGGGGCCGGGTTGAAAAAATGGATGCCCACGAAGCGCTCGGGCCGCTGGCACGCCGCCGCGATGGCCGTAATCGACAGCGACGAGGTATTGCTTGCCAATAGGCAGTCGGCCGACACGATGGCCTCTACTCCTTTGAAAACCTGCTGCTTCACCCCTAGGTCTTCCACAATGGCTTCGATAATCAAGCCGCAATCGGCAAAATCGGCCATCGTTTCGGTGGGGTGCAGGCGGGCCACGGCGGCCTCGGCGGCCTCAGGGGTCAGCTTGCCTTTCTCGGCCAGTCGGCGTAGGCTAGCGGCGATGCTGGCGGTGGCTTTTTTGAGGGCCGCCGCGTTTTGGTCGAGCAGGCGCACGGGGTGGCCGGCCGTGGCCACCACTTGCGCGATGCCCGCGCCCATTGCCCCGCTGCCGACGATGCCGATAATTATCATTTTAATGGGTTGGTAGAAGTGTAGAACGGAGTGGCACTCCGTTCATCGTTGAACTGCCCTGGCGCGGAACGGAGTACCACTCCGTTCTACACTTTTACTGGCCGGTGAAGGTGGGCTGGCGCTTCTCCATGAAGGCGGCCACGCCCTCGCGATAGTCGGCGGTGTGGCCGGCACGCAGCTGGTAATCGCCCTCGGCGCGTAGCTGCTGGGCTACGTCGTTGCCGAAGGTGCTGTTGAGCAGGTGTTTGGTGTAGGCCAGGCCTTTGGTGGGCATGGCGGCCAGCCTGCGGGCCAGCGCGGCTACTTCCTGCTCGAAAGCTTCATCGGCAAAAACCCGGTAAATCATGCCCATCTGCACGGCCTCGGCGGCACTCACTTTGTCGCCGAGCAGCATGAGGGCGCTGGCGCGCTGCATGCCCACGAGGCGGGGCAGAAAGTACGTGCCGCCGCTGTCGGGCACCAGGCCTATCTTACTAAATGCTTGAATGAATGAGGCTGATTCCTTGGCTACTACAATATCGCAGGCCAGGGCCAAATTGGCGCCCGCGCCGGCCGCTACCCCATTCACGGCCGCTATTACCGGCTTGTCGAGCTCGCGGATGAGCAGCACGATGGGGTTGTAGAGCTTTTCTACTATTTCGGCCACGTCGGGGGCATTGGGGCCGGTTATTTCGGCCAGGTCCTGGCCGGCGCAGAAGGCGCGGCCGGTGCCCGTGAGCACCACGGCGCGCACGCTGGCATCGGCCTGGCAGGCGCGCAGGTGCGCTTGCATAGCCAGGGCCACCTCGCGGTTGATGCTGTTGAAGACGGCGGGCCGGTTGAAGGTCAGCGTGGCAACGCCGTCGGCGAGGGAGAAAAGCAGGGACTGGGAATCGGACATGGGAAAGAATAGTGGGGGGCCGCTGGCTAGTGGCACTTAAAGTAATCGAACGGCTCGTAGCAGTCGTTGCACTGGTACGACGCCTTGCAGGCGGTAGAGCCGAACTGACTGACCAAGCGCGTGTTATCCGACTTGCAATGAGGGCAGCGCACGGCCGTATCCTGCCCAAACAGGTTGAGCAGGTGGCCCGTCGCGGTGCCATCGACGGGCGGCGCGATGCCGTAGGCTTCGAGCTTCTGGCGGCCGGCCGGGGTCATCCAATCGGTCGTCCAGGCCGGGCTGAGCTGGTTGCGAATCGTCACGTTGGGAATGCCCTCAGCCAGCAGCCGCAGCCGGATGTCGGTGGCGATGGTGTTCATGGCCGGGCAGCCCGAGTACGTGGGCGTGATGTCCACCGTCACTTGCTCGCCCGCCACCCGCACGCCGCGCACGATGCCCAGGTCCAGGATGCTGAGTACCGGCACTTCGGGGTCGAGCACTTCGTCGAGCAGTTCCCAGATTTTTTCAGCTGTTAGCGGTTGGCTGTTAGCGGTTAGCTTTTCCATCATCATTTCTTTCTGTCATTGCGAGCGCAGCGAAGCAATCGCACCTGTTCAGCCGCGCCGCTCGGGTGCGATTGCTTCGCTGCGCTCGCAATGACAATCATCCCTACCACGTCAGGCCGGGGTAGGCGCGCTGCACGTATTGCAACTCGGTGAGGATGTACCCTAGGTGCTCGCTGTGGCGGCCTTCCTTACCGCCGGCCAGCGCGAAGGTGGCGGCCGGAGGGGTGGGCAGCGTGGCTTCTTGCAGCACATGCGCCAAATGAGCGGCCATTGCCGGCTGCAATGCGGCGTAGTCGGGGATAAGGCCCGCCGCCTGCAACGCCTTTTCGGTGGCGGTGGGCGTGGTCAGTTCGGCGGCGTAGCGCCAGAGGCTGGCAATGGCTTTCTCCACGCGCAGCCGGCTTTCGGGCGTGCCATCGCCGAGGCGGATTACCCACTCCGAACTCCATTTGAGGTGGTAGGCCGCTTCCTTCACCGCCTTTTCGGCAATACCGGCCAGGCGCTCGTCGGGGCTGCTTTTGAGCTGTTGCAGAAAGGGATAGTGGAAATTATCGAACAGAAACTGCCGCACGATGGTGGCCGCAAAGTCGCCGTTGGGCTGCTCCACCAGCAGCGGGTTGCGGTACTCCACGGCGGCGCGTAGGTAGGCCAGGTCGTCTTCGGTGCGGCCCTGGCCCTCTAGCTCGGCGGCGTACTGGTAGAGGCTGCGGGTTTCGCCCAGCAGGTCGAGCGCGATGTTGGCCATGGCCAAATCCTGCTCCAGGATGGGGCCGTGGCCGCACCACTCGCTGAGGCGGTGACCCAGGATAAGGCTGGTATCGGCCAGTTGCAGCACGTACTGAAACAGCTGCTGCCGCACCGCGGCGGGGTAAGCGGCCAGAGCGGCAGATTCGGCGGGAGAAGCTTGCATAACGGGCAGCATTACATGTGTTTAATGGAATCCGGCACGTCGTAAAACGTGGGGTGCCGGTACACTTTGTCGGCCGCCGGGTCGAAGAAAGCTTCGGCATCGTCGGGGTTGGAGGCGTGGATGTGCGTGGACTCGACCACCCAGATGCTCACGCCTTCGAGGCGGCGCGTGTACACGTCGCGGGCGTTTTGGATGGCCATCGTGGCATCGGCGGCGTGCAGGCTACCTACGTGCTTGTGGTCGAGGCCTTGCTTGCTGCGGATAAAGACCTCCCAAAGAGGCCATTCGGACTGGTTCATTGTTGTATTTATTGCTTGTTCAAGCATTGTCATGCTGAGCGCAGCCCAGCGGAGTCGAAGCATCTCTACCGGTGAACTAACTCCTGACGCCAGCAACGAAACGGTAGAGATGCTTCGACTCCGCTGCGCTGCGCTCAGCATGACAAATAGTATCACTTAATCAGGCTGCCGCTACTGCCGCCCGCGCCCGCCGCTTCGCGGCGTGGGCGTTGGCCGCCTCGCGCACCCAGGCGCCCTCTTCGTGCGCTTGCACGCGGGCTTGCAGGCGGTCGGCGTTGCAGAGACCGTTGCCTTTGACTACCTGCCAGAACTCTTCCCAATTCACCTCGCCAAAGTCGTAGGCCTGGCGCTCCTCGTTCCAGCGCAGCTTTTCGTCGGGCACGGTGAGGCCCAAAAACTCGGCCTGCGGCACCATCATGTCCACAAATTTTTGGCGCAGCTCGTCGTTGGTGAAGCGCTTGATGCGCCACTTCATGCTCTGCTCGGTGTTGGGCGATTCCGAGTCTTTGGGGCCAAACATCATCAGCGTGGGCCACCACCAGCGGTTGAGCGCTTCCTGGGCCATTGCCTTCTGACTCTCAGCGCCTTCGCACAGCGTCTGCATCACCTCGAAGCCCTGGCGCTGGTGGAAGCTTTCCTCCTTGCACACCCGCACCATGGCCCGCGCATACGGCCCGTAGCTGGTGCGGCACAGCGGCACCTGGTTGAGGATGGCGGCGC
>JAKONR010000147.1 GCA_022701825.1 Hymenobacteraceae bacterium
TTTGGCTACGACGAGCCCAACTACACCTACATGAAGGACGGGCAACAGCTTCTCACCGAGCTGGCCGCCCTCAGCCCGACGCCGGTGTACGTGCGCGCCCACAATATGCTGACTACCGGCGATGGTACCGCCGCCTTCAAATGGGGCTCGACCAACGCCTACACCGAAGACAAAAAAGGCCGCCCGGTGTACGACTGGACCATCGTAGACCGCATTTTTGACACGTACATCCAGCGCGGCATGAAGCCCATCGCGCAGCTGGGTTTTATGCCCGAGGCGCTGAGCAGCCACCCCGTGCCCTACCGCCACCACTGGAAGCCGGGCGATAACTACAACGACATTTACACCGGCTGGGCCTACCCGCCCCGCGACTACGCCAAGTGGGGCGAGCTGGTGTACCAGTGGGTGCGCCACAGCGTGGCCCGCTACGGCGAGGCCGAGGTCAAAACCTGGCGCTGGGAGCTCTGGAATGAGCCCAACATCGGCTACTGGAAGGGCACGCCCGAGGAGTACCAGAAGCTGTTTGACTACTCCGAAGCCGCCGTGCACCGCGCCCTGCCCGCCGCCCAGCTCGGCGGCCCCGAAACCACCGGCCCCGGCTGGGACAAGGCCGGCGACTTCCTGCGCGGCTTTTTGCAGCACTGCGTGAGCGGCACCAACTACGTAACCGGCAAAACCGGCACCCGGCTCGACTTCGTGACCTACCACGCCAAGGGCGCGCCCAAGCTCACGGGCGGCCACGTGCGCATGAACATGGCCACCCAATTGCGCGACGTGCAGGCGGGCATGGAAATCCTGAACTCGTTTCCGACGCTGCGCCAGCTACCCATCATCCTGGGCGAAAATGACCCCGAGGGCTGCGCCGCCTGCGGCGTGCAAACCAACCCCGACAACGCCTACCGCAACGGCACGATGTTCTCCAGCTACACGGCCGCCGCCTACGCGCGGCTCTACGAGCTGGCCGACCAGCACCAGCTTAACCTGGCCGGGGCCGTAAGCTGGTCGTTCGAGTTTGAAAACCAGCCCTGGTTCGCGGGCTTTCGCGACCTGGCCACCAACGGCGTCAATAAGCCCGTGCTCAACGTGTTTCGGATGTTTGGGCTGATGGCCGGCCCGCGCGTGCCCGTCACTAACGCGCAGGCGCTGGCGCTACCCGACATCCTGAAACAGGCCCAGAACGAGCGCGCCGACATCGGCGCCCTGGCCACCGCCGATGCCCACTCGGCCGCCGTGCTGGTCTGGAACTACCACAACGACGACCTCCCCGCCCCGCCCGCCGAAATCGAGCTGACGCTGCACGGCGTAGCGGCAGAAAAGGCCCTGCTGCAGCACTACCGCATCGACCAGGAGCACAGCAACTCCTACACCGCCTGGCAGGCGCTGGGCTCGCCGCAGCAGGTGACGCCCGCCCAGCGCGCCACCCTGGCGCAGGCCGGGCAGCTGGCGCTGCTTACCTCGCCCAGCTGGGTAAGTGCCAAGAATGGCGACGCGGTGCTGCATTTTACGCTGCCGAGGCAAGGCGTATCGCTGCTGCGATTGAGCTGGTAATAATCTCTTTATAAGAATAAAACCGTTCGTCATGCTGAGCGGAGCGCAGCGGAGTCCAAGCATCTTTATCGCCTCGTTGCTGGCGTCAGGAGTTAGTTCACCAGCAGAGATGCTTCGGCTCCGCTCAGCATGACGAACGGTTTATAGTTAGTCTCCTCCCCATCCATGCCCCACCCCTACTCGCCCAAAACGTGCCTTTCGCTGGCCTTGCTACTGTTGGCTGCCACGCCCCTGCGCGCCCAAACCACACCCCCCAAAACCAACGACACCACCACCCCGCTGCACCTGCTCAAGCCCGACTACCCCGTACCCTACGGCCAGACCAAGGCCGAGGACGTGAAGCAGGTGCTCGACCGCGTGTACACGTACCTGGATAAGGCCACGCCCGCCGAGTTGGTCGATAAAAAGACCAACGCGCCCATCACCGACCGCCGGAAATTCAACCCCGACGCCATCATCAAGCCCGGCGATTTCCGGCTCACGAGCTACGAATGGGGCGTAACCTACGCCGGGATGCTGCGCGCCAGCGAAACCACCGGCGACCCCAAATACGCGGCCTACACCACGAGCCGGCTCCGTTTTCTGGGCGAGCTGGTGCCCTACTTCCGGGCCTACCAGACGGCGCACCCCGAGGTGGGCACGCCCGTGCGCTCCATCGTGCAGCCCCACGCGCTGGATGACGTGGGCGCCATTTGCGCGGCCATGATAAAGACCCAGCGGGCCGATGCCAAGGTCGATTTGCGGCCCCTGATTGACCCGTTCGTGAACTACATCATGATAAAGGAATTTCGCCTGGCCGATGGCACGCTGGCACGCAATCGCCCGCAGCCTAACACGCTCTGGCTCGATGACTTGTTTATGAGCATTCCGGCGCTGGCCCAGATGGGCAAGCTCACCGGCGAGCGCCGCTACTACGACGAGGCCGTATCGCAGATTGCGCACTTCGCGCCGCGCATGTTCGACAAGCAAAAAGGCCTCTACATGCACGGCTGGGTGGAGGGCATGGCCGAGCATCCCGAGTTTCACTGGGCGCGGGCCAACGGCTGGGCCATCCTCACCAAAGTAGAATTGCTCGACGTGCTGCCCGCCGACCACCCCGGCCGGCCCGCCGTGCTGGAGCTGCTGCGCGCCCACGCCCGCGGCCTGGCCGACCGGCAGGCCGGCAGCGGCTTCTGGCACCAGCTGCTCGACCGCCACGACTCGTACCTCGAAACCTCGGCCACGGCCATCTATTGCTACGCCATCGCCCACGCCATCAACCAGGGCTGGCTCGATGCCAAAGTGTACGGCCCCATGACCCTGCTGGCCTGGAACGCCGTGAGCACCAAGGTCAACGCGCAGGGCCAGGTCGAAGGCACCTGCGTGGGCACCGGCATGGGTTTCGACCCGGCCTTCTACTACTACCGGCCGGTGAACGTGTACGCCGCCCACGGCTATGGGCCGGTGCTGCTGGCGGGGGCCGAGATTGTTCAGCTGCTCAAGCAGCATCCGTTTGGAATCAATGACAGCTCGGTGCAGACGCTGAAGTGAGCTGTTGGGCGGACTTTGTAGTCCGCGTCCGGTCTGCATGCTTACGAACGCGGACTACAAAGTCCGCGCAACACTCCGCCCTATGCTCCGCTACCTTCTATTCCCAGCCTTATTCCTCGCCTTCGCCGCCCGCGCCGCGCCGCCCGACCGCTACAACGTGCGCGCCTACGGGGCCAAAGGCGACAGCGTGACCCTCGACTCTGACGCCATAAACCGCGCTATTGCGGCGGCAGCCCAGGCGGGCGGCGGCACGGTGCTGCTGCCGGCGGGGCGCTACCGCAGCTACTCCATTCGGCTGCGCAGCCACGTGGCGCTGTACCTCGACCAGGGTGCGGTGCTGCTGGCGGCGGCGCCGGTGGGCAGCGTGGGCTACGACGCGCCCGAGCCGGCGGCCAATGACCAGTACCAGGATTTTGGGCATAGCCACTGGCACAACAGTTTGATTTGGGGCGAGAACCTGGTGGATATTTCCATCCTGGGGCCGGGCACCATTTATGGGCAGGGACTGACGCGCGAGGGGCCGCACCAGGCGCCCGTCGGCAACAAGGCCATCGCGCTGAAGCTGTGTCGCAACGTAATTCTGCGCGATTTTACGGTGCGGCAGGGCGGGCATTTTGCCCTGCTGGCCACGGGTGTTGATAACCTGACCATCGACAACCTCAAGCTCGACACCAACCGCGACGGCCTCGACATCGACTGCTGCCACAACGTGCGCGTGAGCAACTGCACCATCAACTCGCCCTGGGACGATGCCATTTGCCTGAAAAGCTCCTACGCGCTGGGCTACGCCCGCGCCACCGAAAACGTGACCATCGCCAACTGCCAGGTGACGGGCTTTGACCGGGGCACGCTGCTCGGCGGCACCTACCAGCGCCGCGAGGCCGCCCTCGTGCCCGACCACGAAGGCCCCACCGGCCGCATCAAGTGCGGCACCGAGTCGAACGGCGGCTTTAAAAACATCGCCATCAGCAACTGCGTGTTTGCCTACTGCCGCGGTCTGGCCCTCGAAACCGTGGACGGCGGCTTGCTCGAAGACGTGGTTATCAGCAACATCACGATGCGCGACATCATCAACTCGCCGATTTTCCTGCGGCTGAGCGCCCGGCTGCGCGGCCCGGCCGGCACGCCGGTGGGCGCGCTGCGGCGCGTCAGCATCAGCCACGTAAACGTGTACAACGCCGACGCCCGCTTTGCCACGCTCTTCAGTGGCATCCCCGGCCACGCCATCGAGGACGTGCGCCTGAGCGACATCAATATCTGGTATAAGCCGTTGGACGCGGCCTCGGCGGCCAGCATTCAGGCCGACCTGCCGGAAGATGAGAAAGGCTACCCCGAGCCCCAAAAGCTGGGCGTGGGGCCGGCCTACGGCTTCTACATTCGGCACGCCAAAAACCTGTCGTTAAGCGACGTAAATCTTCATTTACTAGGCTCCGAAACGCGCCCGGCGTTGATGCTGACGGACGTGCAAGGGGCAACGCTGCGCCAGGTAACGGTACCAACCGGGGTGGCCGGGCCGCGCCTGGTGCTGCGCGAGGTGAGCGGCCTCGTGGTGAAGGACAGTGGCGGGCTACCGGATTTGAAGCTGGAAAAGGCGACGACGAAGTCGTTTTAAGCATAAACAAATAGGTCAGGCTTCGCAGCGCGCAGCGAAGCCTGACGACCAATAGCCCTCCCACCCAACACCTACTCGCATGAAACCCAGCCTCCTCCTCGCCGCCCTGCTCTTTGCCACCGCCGCCCAGGCCCAAATCGGCCGCCGCTTTCCCTCCGAGCGCAAGGTGGTGAAAGACTCCGTAACCGGCACCGAGCTAACGTTTTTGACTAGCGAGCCGGTGGGCGATTCCAAGATTTACCAGACGCATAACCAGTGGACCAGCGACGGGCAATGGCTGATTTTTCGGTCGGGCCGGGTTAAGGGCGAGGCGCTGGCCGTGAATGAAAAAACCGGCGAGCAGGTGCAAGTGACCGAAGGCGGCTACACCGGGATGCTCAACGTGGCCCGCCACGCCATGAAGCTCTACTTTATGCGCCAGCCGCCCGGCCCCGCGCCCGCCAAAGGCGAGCCCGCGTCGCTGCAAATCGTGGAAGTGGACCTGGGCAAGCTGTTCGCCGACAGCCAGGCCGGCCGGCTCAAAAAAGCCAGCGCCTACCAGCGCGTGTGCGGCACCACGCCGCCCGCCCTGCAAGCCGGCGGCGACATGGCGCTGGACGGCGACGAAACCTGGGCCTACTTCCGGGTAGGCAAGGAGGAAGCCGCCCGGCATTTGGCCCCCGGCACCCGGCTGGAGCCCGAATTTGGGCCGCGCCACATGGGCGCCGGGCCGGCCGGCATCGCGGCCCTGAACGTGCGAACCGGGGCCACCAAGTACGTAGTGTCGGTGCCGTTTCAGATTGGGCACATCCAGACTAATCCTTGGGTACCGGGCGAAATCGTATTTTGCTGGGAAACGGGCGGCAAGTCGCCTCAGCGCACCTGGACGGTGCTGGCCGACGGCAGCGGCCTGCGCCCGCTCTACCCCGAAGCTGATTACGAATGGGTTACGCACGAAGCGGTTATTTCCAAGGATGAGGTAGCCATTGCCATCATGGGCCACCGCCCGGTGCCGGCCGTGGCCAAAGACGCGGCCCCCGGCACGCCCGTAGCCGGCGCCAACCCCGGCCAGGAAGCCGCCTGGGGCCCCTCGGGCACCCGCGAAAAGCCCACCGGCCTGGGCATCGTGAATTTGCGCACCCGCGAAATGACCATCGCGGGCCAAACGCCCAGCGGCAGCGGCCTCTGGCACGTGAGCGGCTCGCCGGATGGCCGCTGGGCCGTGGGCGACGATTTTGCCCGCAATATCTACCTCATCGACCGCCGCACCCACGAGATGCGCCTACTCTCGACGGGCCACAAAACCACCGCCGCCGACCACCCGCACCCCACCATGAGCCCCGACGGCACCCGCATCGAGATTCAGTCGGCCATGCTGTCGGCCGATGGGCGGAGCATGAATATTTGCATCATCCCGGTGCCCGCCGACTGGCTGGCGCGGAAGTAGCTTGGACTTTGTAGTCCGAGCGCGGGCGCAGCCCGCATCTACGTCCGCAGACATTCGCTTACGTGGATGCGAGCTACGCTCGCGCTCGGACTACAAAGTCCAAGCTATTTACTTGCGGCCTCAAAGCTCTACTTCATGAAATACCGCCTACTCGCCCTGGCCCTGGCCACCGCAGCCCCCGCCCTGGCCCAAACCGCGCCGCCCCGGCCCACTTTTTTTGACAAAGGGCCGCTGATGTCCATCGGCAGCTACTACTACCCCGAGCAGTGGCCGCACGAAAACTGGGCACGCGACATCAAGAAGATGGCCGAGGTCGGCTTTCAGTTCACGCACTACGGCGAGTTTGCCTGGACGTTTGTGGAACCTGAGGAAGGCAAATTCGACTTCAAATGGCTGGATGAGGCCGTGGCGCTGGCCCATCAGAATGGCATCAAGGTGATAATGTGCACCTCCACGCCCACGCCGCCGGCGTGGCTGGCCCAGAAGCACCCCGAAATACTGGTAGTGAACGCCGACGGCCGCACCATGCAACACGGCTCGCGGCAGCAGGCTTCGTGGTCGAGCCCCGTGTACCGGCAGTACGTGCAGCGCATGGTGGAGGCCATCGGGCAGCACTACGGCCAGGACCCACGCATCTGGGGCTGGCAGCTGGATAATGAGCCCTCGCACTACGGGCAGTACGACTACAGCCCGGCCGCGCAGGCCAGCTTCCGGCGCTGGCTGCAAGCCAAATACCAGACGCTGGAGGCGCTTAATAAGGCCTGGGGCACGGCTTTTTGGAGCATTCGCTACACCGATTTCAGCCAGGTAATGATTCCCAACCAGAAAGAGCTGCCCGAGCAGCCGGCCCCGGCGGCGGTGCTCGATTTTAAGCGGTTTTCGGCCGACGAAGCCAATGATTTCCTGAGCTTTCAGTACAAAATCCTGCGCAAGCACATCGCGCCCACGCAGTGGGTCACCACCAACCTCATGCCCGAGCACGTGGCCGTGGACCCCACCCGCATCACGGGGCTCGACTTCCTGACCTACACCAAGTACCTGGTGGCGGGCTACGACAACGGCGTGGGCGCGCAGGGCTTCCGGATGGGCTCGGCCAGCAGCATTGGCTTCGCCAACGACCTGTTCCGGTCGTTCAACGGCGTGACGGGCGTGATGGAATTACAGCCGGGGCAAGTCAACTGGGGGCGTTTCAACCCGCAGCCGCTGCCGGGCGCGGTGCGCATGTGGATTTGGCACGCCTTCGCGGGCGGCAACAAGTTTGTGTGCAACTACCGCTTCCGGCAGCCGCTCACGGGCGGCGAACAGTACCACTACGGCATCATCGGCACCGATGGCCTCACGCCCAGCACCAGCGGGCTAGAGTACATCAAGGTAATCAAGGAGCTGGCCGCCGTGCAGCAGCAGTACCGCGCTGGTGCCAAAATGCCGCCCGCCTACCAGCGCCGCCAGGCGGCCATTCTCTACAACGCCGACAACCGCTGGGAAATGGACAACCAGCCCCAAACCAACCAGTGGAGCACCATGGCCCACCTCAAGCGCTACTACGACGCGCTGAAGCAGGCTGGCGCGCCGGTCGATATCATCACCGAAGCTAAGGATTTTACACGTTACCCGGTGCTGGTAGCCCCGGCCTACGAGCTGCTGGATAAGAACCTGGTCGAGCGCTGGCGGCAGTACGCGCAGCAGGGCGGCCACCTCGTGCTGACTACCCGCACCGGCCAGAAAGACCGTACCGATAAGCTCTGGGAAGCGCCCTGGGCCGGCCCGATTCTGGACCTCATCGGGGCCAAAATCCCGTTCTACGACCTGCTGCCCGAGGCAGTAACCGGTACCATTGCCAGCAGCGGCAAAACCTACCAGTGGAACAACTGGGCCGACGTGCTGGCCCCGCAGCCCGGCACCGAAACCTGGGCCACCTACACCAACCAGTTTTACAACGGCCAGGCGGCCGTGGTCTCGCGCCCGCTCGGCAAGGGCAGCGTCACCTACGTGGGCCCCGACACCGACGACGGGGCACTCGAAAAAGAGGTGCTGCGCCGCGTGTACCAGCGGGCCGGCATCCCGATTGCCGACCTGCCCGCAGGCGTCGTGCTCGACTGGCGCGACGGCTTTTGGGTGGGCCTGAACTATTCGGATAAGCCGTACACGATGCCCGTAGCGGGCAAAGTGCTCATTGGCAGCGCCGAGGTGCCGCCGGCCGGCGTGGTGGTGTGGAAGGAGTAAAACGGAGTGGCACTCCGTTGTGGCGCACAGCGCCAAGCGCGGTTGGTGAGTACGCTCGCCTGACGTAAGCTTGCCGCTGGCGCGGCAAAACGGAGTGCCATTCCATTCTACATTGCAACCGACTATGATACCCAACGCCTGCCTTGCGTTTCTGCTGCTCAGCACCCTCGCCCTCCCCGCCTTCGCCCAGGACGACCGGGGCTACAAGGTGTACCAATTTCCGGCCAATAGGATACCGCGCATCGACGGCAAGGCCGACGACTGGGCCAGCTTCCCCAAGGAGTACGCGGTGGGCACCGACCAACTGCGCGACGACTCGGGCCACTACCCGCGGCCCGACTCCACCAACTTGAAAGTGAGCGTAAAAGTGGCCTGGGTGAAGGGCCTGAATCGGCTCTATTTCCTCTACGAAGCCTACGACAACTACTGGGATTTTTCGCGGCCCGACCTGCACAACGACACGTTTGAGGTAGTGGTCGATGGCGACCTGTCGGGCGGCCCGCTAACGGCCGAAATGCACCCCAACCAGACGCTGCCGCTGATGGAGCGGTACTTCGCCTTTCACGGCGTGCAGGCCCAGAACTACCACATTTTCATGCCCGCCGTGGGCAAGGACTGGGCCTTGGCCTGGGGTAGCCAGCCTTGGATAAAGCGCCTGCCTTACGCCAACATCGCCTACAGCTACGACTTCCGGCCCGGCCAGCCGGGCAAGCTCACGGCCGAGTTTTGGCTTACGCCCTTCGACTACGCCGGGACCGAAGGCCCGCCGCGCGCCGTGGAATCGGTGCTGACTGACGGCAAGAAAATCGGCCTCACCTGGGCCGTTATCGACTACGACGACGTGCAGGACGAAAGCAAAAAAGGCTTCTGGAATCTCGCGGCCAACCACAAGATGTACGGCAACACCAGCCTGGGCACCGTATTCACGCTGCTGCCGCTGGCGGCCGAGTACCAGCCGGCGCTGGCGGCGCAGTGGTCGTTTTTGGTCACGGACGCGGCCCGGCGACAGGTTACGTTTACCGACGAAAGCCAAGGTCGCGTGACCAAATGGAAGTGGGATTTTGGCGATGGCACGACCTCCGCCGCGCAGAGCCCGGTGCACCAGTACAGCGAGGCGGGCAAGTACATCGTGGTGCTGGAGGTAGAAGGCCCGGCCGGCAAGGCGCGCATGGCCAAGGTATGGGACGTAGCCGTGCCATAAAGCTTACCAAGCGGCCGAAAACGACAAAGCCCATTACGATAGCTATCGTAACGGGCTTTGTCGTTTTAAAAGTGGAGAATATCGGAGTCGAACCGATGACCTCTTGCATGCCATGCAAGCGCTCTAGCCAGCTGAGCTAATCCCCCTTTTTTGATAACCGCTGCGCCATTTGCGTTTTGGTTGTGCAAAAGTACGGCGCTTTTTTGGCTGTGCAAGCCCTTGGTGCATCTTTTTCTGCAACTAGCGCACAATCAGGCACAAAAAAAAGGAGTGGAAATTTCCACTCCTTTTTTTGCTGGTTCCAGCCCTTAGGCTGGTACTAGTTGAAGCTGTAGCGCACGCCCAACTGGCCCTGCCAGCGCGACAGGAAAGTAGAGAAGTCGTAGGGAACGCCGCTGTTGCCGTAGGTAGCGGGCAGCGAGAACGTGGGCTGGGCCGTGTTGCTCGTCGATTCTACCCGCAGCAGCTCTAGGGCGTTGTTGTTTACGAAGTACTGGCGGCCCCAGTTCTTGTTGAGCAGGTTGCCGGCGTTGATAACGTCGAACGTGATTTGGAGGGCATTGCGCTTGCCACCGCCCATGAAGGCGATGTCCTGGGCTACGCGGATGTCAATCTGGTGCGTCCAGGGCAAGCGGGCGCCAAAGCGCTCCACAACCTGGCCGCGGTGGCTGCTCAGGTAAGGGTCGTTCTGGATGAAGCGCTCCAGGTCGGCAGCCTGCTGAGCGGCCGTGTACGTAGAGGCGCCGGTGCCGGTGGTTACCAGGCGAATCTGGTTGGGGTCGAGGGCGTTGGTAGGCACGTACAGCAGGTCGTTGCCGGTATTGCCGTCGCGGTTCAGGTCGGTGCCCTGGCCGTAGATGTAGGTGAGCGGCTGGCCCGAGAGGCCTTCGTAGAACAGGCTGATGGTGGTAGCCAGCTTGTCGTTGGCGTAGTGGAAGGTGTAGCCCGTGCTGCCGATGATGCGGTGGCGCTGGTCATTGCGCGAGTAGCCCAGTTCCGGGTTGTTGGGGTCGTAAGCAACCTGGTTGAACTGGTAGTTCGACGAAGCCGTGCTGCTGGTGCCGCTGTTCACTTCTTTCGACCGGCCGAAGGTGTAGGCGGCGGTGGTGTTGAGGCCACCCAGGAAGCGCTTCTGCAGCTGGAACGTCAGGTTGTAGCGGTAGCCCTGGTTGGTATTATCAAGCAGGTACACGTTGGTGTAGTTCGGGTTGATGCGACGAGCGGCCGTCGAGTTGGCGTATATCGGACGGTTGTCGGGGCCAACCAGGTTACCCACGGGAGCCGTCAGGTTCAGGTCTTTGTAGTAGATATCGTTGAGGGTTTTCGAGTAGATACCTTCCACCGTACCCACTACATCGCCGGGCAGGCGGAAGTCCAGGGCCAGGTTCGAGCGCCATACCTGCGGCAGCTTGAAGTCGTTGCGCACCAAGTTAATCTGCGTAGTCTGTACCGGGGTATACGGGAGCGTCGTGTACACGCGCTGAATGTCGGCGGGAGTAAGCGGAATAGACGGCAAAAAGGCGTTAGTAGCAGCCACTTGGTTTACACTGCCCTGAATCAGGCCGCTGTTAGTATAGCTATTCGAAATCCACACGAATGGCACGCGGCCCGAGAAGATACCCGTACCACCGCGCACTTGCAGCTTACCGTCATTTTTCACGTCCCAGTTAAAACCGAAACGGGGCGAGTAGAGCACCTGGCCCGTGGGCGTATTGGTGGTGCGGTACTGGCTGCCAAACTGCGTAGCCACGCCTTCGTTGTTGCCGGGCTTGTCGAAGAACACTGGTACGTCGATACGCATACCCAGGGTCAGGCGCAGGTTTTCAACGGGGTTGTATTCATCTTGGGCGTAGAAACCTAACTGAGCAGCTTTAAAGAGCGATTCGCCGTTATTAGCGGTTGGGTAGCTCGCCTGCACCTGCGTGGCGCGGCCAGCTTCAAAGTTGGCGATAGACGTGAAGGTGTAGTAGCCCGCGCCGTTGTTGATGAACAGGTTGCGAAACTTGAAGCCTTCGTTGTGCGTGCCCAAGGTCAGCGTGTGCTTACCGAAGGCTTTGGTCAGGTTGTCGGTGATTTCGACGATGTCCTGGTCGAGTTGGTTGGCTACCGAGCTGCGGTCCTGGCCCAGGTCGTAGGTGATGCCGCCCTGCGAAATCCGGTAAGCGGGGCCAGCGGCTCCTACTACGTCGCGCGAGTCGCGGATGGCCGTGTAGTTCAGAATCAGCTTGTTGGAATAACCGCCGCTGAAACGGCTGTTGAGCTCTACTACCGTGCTGTTTTGCAGGTTACTGAAGCGGTAAGCGTTGTTGCTGAAGCGCACGGCAGCAGCGCCACGGGTGATGTTGTCGTCAAACGCCTTAATGAAGTTGTGGCGAACAGTCAGCGTGTTGTTTTCCGAGAGGTTGAAGTCGAGGCGGGCGAAGATTTTGTTGCTCTCCGTGAGGCGGGTAATGTCGCCCACGGTGCCGGGGTCGTAGCCACCATAAAAGCCGTTGCTGCGCAGCGAGGCCTGACGAATGCGGCGAATAACCGACGTATCGGCCCGCGACTCGGACGTGCCGGGCAGGTAGCCCAGGGGCGTGTTTACGCGCTGGAGCTCGCCGTTGAGGAAGAAGAAAACCTTGTCCTTCACGATGGGACCGCCCACGCGGAAGCCCGTCTGGTAATTATAAAACTTGTCGGCCAGCGTGCGCTCGACGCCGATGCTGCGGCCGGTCGTGTTCTGGTTGCGGCCAAAGCCGTAGATGGAAGCCGAAATATCGTTGGAGCCCGAGCGGGTTACGGCGTTTACGCCGGCCCCGGTGAAGTTGCCCACCGTTACGTCGTAAGGCGCCAGTACTACCGAAATCTGCTCGATGGCGTCCAGCGCGATGGGGCTGGTGCTAGCCTGGCCACCGGGGGTGCCCGAGCTGGCAAGGCCAAACACGTCGTTGTTCACGGCCCCGTCGATGGTGATGTTGTTGTAGCGGTTGTTGGAGCCGCCAAACGACGAGCTGCCGCCGCCCCCGGCCTGCGGCGTGAGGCGGGTAAAGTCGGTCAGGTTACGGTTCAGGGTGGGCAGGTTGCTGATTTGCTCGCGGCTCACGTTGGTTTCGGCACCCGTGCGGCCGGCGTTAATAACCGGGTCGGGACGGCCCGTCACGACTACGTCGCCGAGGGCCGTGCTCGACTCCGACAGCTTCACGTCGACGCGCAGCGTCTGGCCCAGCGAAAGGAACACCCCTTCTTTGGTGAAGTCCTGGTAGCCCACAAACGACACCTTGATGGTGTAAGGCCCGCCTACGCGCAGGTTTTGGATATCGTACCGGCCTTCGCCGTTGGTACCAGCCCCGTACTGGGTGCCGGTGGGCGTGTGGATGGCCAGCACCGTAGCGCCGGGCAGCGACTCGCCTTTGCCATCCGTAACGGCGCCGTTCATCGAGGCAGTGGTAGCACCCTGGCCCCAGCTACGCTGGGTCACTCCAAAGGCCAACACCAGCAGGAGCAGCGTGTTGAATAGTATTTGCTTCATGAAAAAAAAGAATTGGTGATAAACGGTTGCAGGCTTTAATTTTTAGGAAGGCACTAATGACTATACAAAGTTAAGGGACAGGTGAAGGTCGCCTGGCCCTGCCCGGCCCGAAATCGTGTTCGTGGCCGACTATTAGGCGTGCCTACTTTCTTTCTCGCACCCCCTAAATTCCTTCATAGCAATCTATTATCAATCCAGCATCACCAGTTCAGTTATCCTTTTGTTAAGTATTGCCTTTTGTTAAGCACCTCCCTAGACTCAATGGGCAGGAGCCAAAAAAACGGGGTAGGAATTGCATCCTACCCCGTTTCGGGTTGCATCCGGGCCGCCCGCGGCGGCCGGGCCGGCTAGTTGAACAGGTAGCGCACGCCCACTTGCAGCTGCCAGCGCGAGCTGATGGCCGTCACGTTGTCGCGGAAGGCCTGGCTGAGCGGCACCCCCGGCGAGGTTACGCTGCCCGGCGTGCCGGCCGAGGCGTTGCTGACTACCGGGTTGTTGAGGTAAGGATAGCTGAAGGCCGGGCGCCCGTCGAGGGTGTAGCCCTGGAAGGTGAGCAGGTTCGAGCGGTTGGTGGCGCGCAGCGCGCCCCAGTTTTTATTCAGCAGGTTGCCCACATTGAAGATGTCGAGGCTGAATTGCAGCGTATTGCGGTTTTTGCCGATGTCGGTGAAGATGTCCTGCATCAGTTTCAAATCGACTTGGTGCAGCCAGGGTAGCTCCGCGCCGTTGCGCTCGGCGTACTCGCCGCGGTGCTTGCTCAGGTACTTGTCCTGGCTGATGTAGGCGTCGAGGTCGGCGTATTGCTGGGCGGCGGTGTAAGTCACGACGCGGTTGCTGGCGTTGTCGTTAAAGGTGAGGTCGCGCAGCACAATATCGTTCTGAGTGCGCGGAATGAACACCAGGTCGTTGTTGCCGCCGGCCCCGTCGCCGTTCATGTCACCGGCGTACACGTAGCTGAAGCGGCCGAGCGGCGCGCCCGTGTAAAACAGCGAGAGCGTGGTGCCCAAATGCCCGAAATACTCGTGGCGGTACGAGCCCACGGCAATGATGCGGTGGCGCTGCAAAAACTGCGAGTAGCTCAGCACGTTGGCATTAGGGTCGCCCGAAACCGGGCGGTCGCGCCAGATGGACTGGGCAATCGAGCCGCCGTCGTTCACCGAGCGCGAGTCGGAGTAGGTATAGGCCAGGCTGGCGAAGACGCCGTTGCTAAACGACTTTTGCAGTTGGGCCGTCACGGCGTAGGAGTAGCCCTGGTTGGTGTTCTTCATCACGATGGCGTCGGTGATGTTGGGGCGGGCGGCCGTGTTGCCACCCTGCGCCGCCAGCACCGAGCCGTAGATGCGGTTGTTAGCCACGAGCGCGGCAGCCGTGCCGCTGGGCACGGTAGCCGGGTAGAAGCCGTTGAGCGGGGTGCCAAAATTGTAGAAAATCGGGCGGTTATCGGTGCCGTCGGGGCCTTTGGCCTGGTTGATGGGGTTGCTTTCCGAGCCGGGCAGGTTCACGTTCTGGTGGTACACCGCGTTCACGTCCTTGGTATAAAAGGCTTCCAGGGTAGCTACTACGCCGCCGGGCAGCTGCTGGTCAATGGCGAGGTTAGAGCGCCACACCTGCGGAAACTTGAAGCTGCGGTCGGTTACGGCCAGGTTATAGGTCGTGTTGGCCGTGGCCGGCCCGGCAATGGGGCCGCCCGAGCCGGGCACGTAGTAGGTGGGGCTGGGGTTGAAGCGGTTGTAGGTGGTAGTCAGGCCCGAGGCGGCGTTGGTGGCCGCTATCGAGCCAAACAACACGCCGTTGTTGCTGGCCTGGTTGGAAATCCACACGAACGGCACGCGCCCCGTGAAGATGCCGGTGCCGCCGCGCACCTGGGTTTTCTTGTTGTCCTTCACATCCCAGTTGAAGCCGATGCGGGGCGAGAAAAGCACGCGCGTTTCGGGCAGCTGGCCGGTGTTGATTTTCTCGCCGTCACGGAAGGTCAGGGCGGCTACGGCCGTGTTCTGCGCCACGTCGGAGTAGATTTTCGGGATGTCGCCGCGCAGGCCTACGGTCACCTTAAAGTTGTTAACCGGCGTGTACTCGTCCTGCACGTAGAAGCCGATTTGCGAGGCCTGAATGCGGGCGTAGGGGAAAGCACCATCGGCGTTGGCCGCGTATTGCAGCTGAAACTGCGACGGGTTGGCGCGCGAAGCGTTGGGGTTGGTGAAGGCCGCGTAGCTGGCACTGGCGCGGTCGTAGCTAAAGCCCTGGTTGCTGTAGAAATCCTCCAGCGAGTTGAAGCGGTAGTAGCTGTTGTAGTTGGGCGCGAAGCCGTTGCGGAAGCGGTAGTACTCGTTATAAGTACCCACCGTCACGTTGTGCTTGCCCAGGTAGGCCGTGAAGTTGTCGCCCAACTGGTACACGTCCGTATCGAGCAGGTTGCCCGCCGTGAAGGGCTCGTAGCCAAACGAAGTGTAGGTAGCGTTGGCCGACGTGGTGCCGGTAGCCCCGGCCAACCCCACCCCGTTGCCGATTTCCACAAACGGGAAGACCGACGAGAACGGCGTGCGGAAGTCGCGGAACGCCGAGTAGCCCGCCGTCAGGTTGTTCGAAAATTTGCCGCGCCCGAGCGTGCTGTTAAGCTCGGCAATCACCGAGTTCAGGTTGTTATTAATCGTGTAGTAGGCCGACTGCAAGGGCAGCCCAAAGGCCGTGCCCGAGCGCGTGCTGATGGCGCCGCTGTTGGATGGGGGCACGTCGGCGTATGCTTTCAGGTAGTTATACTTGATGTTGAAGCGGTTGTTTGTCGAGATGTTCCAGTCGAGCTTCACGGTTGCCTTGTCGCTGTTCTGGCGCTGGAAGTAGCCCTGGTAGGGCCCGGCCGCGAAGCCGTACTGCTGCTGCAAAAAGCCGCTGAGCGCATCGAGTGAGGCCGCGCTGGCCTGCGACACCGACACCCCGTTGGCCGGCTGGCCGGCCGCGCTGGCCGTGAAGTTGCCCGAGGGCGGGTCGTTGCGGCGCTCCTGCTCGTAGCTCACGAAGAAGAACAGCTTGTCTTTCACAATCGGCCCGCCGAGGCGTACGCCGTAGTTGCGCAAGAAGAAGTTGGTTACCGGCACTTCCACGTTGCCCACCTTGCGGCCCAGGAAAAACTCGCGCTGGTTGCGGTTGTAGAAGTATACCGAGCCCGTCACCTGGTTGGTGCCCGAGCGCGTCACGGCGTTGATGCCTGCGCCGGTAAACGAGCCTTGGCGCACGTCGTAGGGCGCAATGCTCACCTGAATCTGCTCCAGGGCATCGACCGAAATCGGCTGGGCGTTGGACTGCCCGCCTACCGTGCCCGACAGGCCAAAGGCGTTGTTAAACACCGCGCCGTCGATGGTCAGGTTGTTGTAGCCGCTGTTGCGGCCCCCGAAGCTCAGGCCGTTGGCCTGGGGCGTGAGGCGCGTGAAGTCGGCAAACGAGCGGTTGAGCGTCGGCAGGCGCTCGATTTGCTGGCGCTGAATGGTGGTGGCCGCCCCGGTGCGGTCGGCGTTCATAATCGGGTTCTGACGGCCGCTTACTACTACCTCGGTCAGTTGGGTCGAGGCGTCGCTCAGCTTCACGTCGAGGCGGTAGTTTTCGGCCAGCGTCAGGTTGATGCCCGTGCGATTGAAATCCTGGAAGCCTACGAAGGTGATTTTTACCGTGTAAGGCCCGCCCACCCGCATGTTCTGGATGTTGAAGCGCCCGTCGGCGTTGGTGGGGGCCGCGTACTGCGTGTTGGTGGGCGTGTGCACGGCAATAACCGTAGCGCCCGGCAGCACCTGCCCCTGGGCATCGGTGATGGTGCCGCTCATGGCCGAGGTAGTGGCGCCCTGGCCCCAACTCAGGGTAGCCGTTAGCAGCAGCCATACCAGGGCCAGCGAATGTCGCAGGTAGATTAGCTTCATAAAAAGGGAATAAAAAGTGAAAAGCGGCGCATTGAAAATGCGGCCACAAAATTACTCCCCAGCTAAAGCTCGCCAGATTATGCTAATGTTATCAATCTGATTGACACATCTTTGTTCACCGTATATTCATTTTAGTAGCCGCTTAACTTCTTAAAACCGTGGCCGTACCGCCCGAATAAAGCGACTCAAATAATAGTCCAGCTCAAAGCTGTTTTCCGTCACGCCCAGCGAGGTAGAGGCATGGATGAATTCAACGCCCTCGGCATCGACCACCGTGACCATGCCCACGTGGGTAATAACGCTGGAGCCCGGCGACGCCCCAAAAAATAGGAAGTCGCCCGGCTTCAACTCGGTCGGCTTGATGGGCTCGCCCCAGGCCGCCTGCTCGTTGGAGGAACGCGGAATGTCGATGCCCGCATCGGCAAACGACAGCTGGAGCAGGGCCGAGCAGTCCATGCCCAGGCGCGTAGTGCCGCCAAATAAATACGGCACGCCCTGGTAGGCGCGGGCGTTTTCAATGACGCTGGCCAGCGCGCCGGTAGCGTTGCCCATGCGGGTGGGGCGGCGGGTCACGGTTTTGGTCGTGACTGCGCCGCTGCTGGTCGTGGTAGTCGTTTTTTCCTTGGTTTTGGTGAGGGCCGGGCGGCCGGCGGGGCGGCTGGGCGTGCGCTTCATCCGGGCCATGTCGCGAGCCGAGTAGTAGCGGCCGTTGCGCTGATTGAGCTTTTGGGCGCAGCCGCTGGCCAGCAGCAACAGCGCCAAACTCAGCAGGTAAACGGCCGTATGGACCGGCGGGCGGCGCGCCGATAGTGTACCTGTGAGCATTCGCTGTACCTTCGTTTTTTCCCCTTGCATTAAGACAAATATACTTTTAGCGCCTTTGGCGGCGCTTTTCCTGCCATGAACTTTTCCCCCCTTACGCCCGAACTGGTAGCGCAGT